>JAAEEP010000001.1 GCA_013415695.1 Methanomassiliicoccales archaeon
GGAGGCCCGATGAACCCCTATCTCTTCTCCACTTCCACGGAAGAGTTCGAGTCCCGGGTCAACGAGGTCATTAGGAACGTACGCTTCAAGATAAGAAGCAAGGCCGAGCTCCGAAGATGCGGCTGCCCCGTCTGCCAGGAAGCCCTCGAGAGGATGGTGGGCAAATGATCAACGACTCTCAAGCTCGAATCATGAAGAGGATCACCGACTTCAACGGCATCGGTCCCGTGGAGGCCTCCCGCATAGCCCTCGAGCTCAAGGATGACCCTACTATCGTAGAGGCTAGATGCAAGGCCATGGCAGACCTCGGCCTCCTGGAGATCTCGCAGAGCAACGGACATCAGTACTTCTCCGCCACCAAGCATGGTAGGGAAGTCCTCGAAGATCTTCACCAATGCGTCTGCGGCCGCTCCTTTGACAGCGAGCGCGGGCTCAACCGCCACAAGGCGTCCTGCCCCGAGCTCAAGGATGATCAAGACGAATCTCCACAGGAAGCGCCGCTTCAAGTGGAACCGGATCCTGTCCTTGAGCGTCCTCTCGCCGAGGCCTCCGGAGATCACTCCCTCGTCCGCATCGGACACCTCCTGGAGATCGCGAAGGAGCTCCATGAGGACCTGGGCTGCCGCATTGACCTGCACATCGACCTCCAGGACCTGAGCGTCTCCTATCTCAGGGAGGCCACCTCATGAGGTTCGAGGAGCTCATCGTCCGCGACAGGATCCTCCTACACCTCGGAAGGTTCTCCCATAAGCGGGACGAGTTCGTCGTCCCTGAGGATGTCACCCAGACTGGAATAGCCCGCACCGTCGGGAAGTCAAGGGCCCACGCGGCCCTGATGATCAAGGAGCTCAGGTCCATGGGGCTAGTCATGGAGCGCATGGCCCATGTCAAGGGCGGTAAGAGCCGCAGGAAGGCCTACTTCCCCACGATCAGGGGTGAGCAGCAGGTCAAGCTTCTCCAGGACAAGCTCACCGAGCCCGTCGAGTGGGGCATGATCTCCACCGTGATCGTCGCAAAGGACATCCTCACCAGCCGTCAGAGGCTCGAGCAGGTGGAGGAGGAGCTCAGGATCCTCAAGAGAAAGATCGCGATTCTGGAGGCTAGCAGCTAGAGGGGATGGGATGCACAATGACGACAGATACTTCTACGACGGACATCCTATTCGGGGGTGCTCCTGATGGCCTACCACAATCAGTGGCAGAGGGCCATGGGCGGCTACCTGAACGAGATGGCGCCATTCATCGGGGCCGAGACCAGGAGGCGTTACCGCATCTGGCTGAGCCAGGCCGGGGACCTCGTGGGATGGGTGAACCCGAAGCAGCTAACCCTCACGGACATGCGGAGGATAGAGTCGGAGATCCCTGGCACGCACAACACCAAGTCGGTGCGCTGTCATGTGGCCCGCAAGTTCCTCCGGTGGGCCGGGAACCTCGAAGCCCAGAAATGGAGGATCCTCTCCAAGCAGATGGCCAAGATGGACGGGGTCTTCCTGACCGAGCATCAGGTCGCCATGATCAGGGAGATCGCGAGAGGGTTGGGAACCCAGTTCGAGCTCATCTTCAGCCTGGGCGTGGACAACGGATTGAGGTCCGTGGACATGTCCCGTCTGAAGATCTCGAACGCCCAGCAGCTCCTCGCGAACGGATCCTCTATGATCATCGGGAAGGGGAGGAACGGCGGCAAACCGCGCCTCCTGACCCTGTCGGAGATGACATTCAGGCCCCTGACAGAATACATGAAGCACAGGGATCAGCTCCTGGACGCCTACCAGATGGAGTTCCAGGATCTCTTCTTGGACTTCAACCACATCACCAGGAGGGTCTACGCCCTGAAGCCGGAGAACATCCAGAGCAGGGTGATCATCATCTCCGAAGCCTCGGGGATCTACTTCAGGTCCCACGATCAGAGGAAGACCTTCGGGAACCGTCATTGGCGCATCGGGACGCCCCTCGAGACCATCGCGAGGATGATGGGGCACGAGTCGGTCGATCAGACCTTCAAGGCCTACATCGGAGTGCAGATCTCGGACATGCTCGAGGCGCAGAGAAAGTTGGCGAATCTTGCACCTCCTCGACCCGTCCAGATGTAGAGGATTGGGAAAAATCTTTTTCATAATTTCTGAAAACGATCAAGTCATTGGCGTTGTAAACTGGAGGTAGCAACTGATCTTATCTCATTTTGAAACTAACTGTGAGAGAGATGATACATAACAGTTTCAATCATCTCCCCACTGTATGTATTATATGGGTTTGGGAGATTTAGTATGGAAGGTGCACAAATGGCAGAGGAGAATCTGGAGGATCTGCCCGGTGTTGGGCCCGCGACCGCGGAGAAACTGAAGGAGGCTGGATATGATGACCTCATGGCACTTGCCGTGGAGTCTCCCAAGACCCTTGCCGAGGTCTGTGATATTGGTGAGAGTACAGCCGTCAAAATAATCGCCGCAGCGAAGAGGGCCGCGGATGTGGGCGGATTCGAGACCGGTGAGGAGATCATGGAGAGGAGGCAGAGCATCAATAAGCTCACCTCGGGTTCCAAGGCCTTTGACGAACTGATGGGAGGGGGATTCGAGACACAGTCCATCGTTGAGTTCTTCGGAGAGTTTGGCAGCGGAAAGACCCAGATATGCTTCCAGCTTGCTGTTAACGCCACCCTACCTGTGGAAAGGGGCGGGTTGGACGGTGAGGTCATTATAATCGATACGGAAAACACCTTCAGACCTGAGAGAATAGTTCAAATGTCTAGAGCCTTGGACGTCGACCCCCTTGAGACCCTCCAGAAGATACATGTTGCCAGAGCTTTCAATTCACATCACCAAACGCTGCTTGTGGATAAGGCCACGGAGCTTGCCAAGGAGAAGAACGTCCGCCTCCTGGTGGTTGACTCCCTGACTGCACACTTCAGGGCAGAGTATGTGGGGAGGGGTGCATTGGCCGAAAGGCAACAGAGCCTAAATAAGCACATGCATGATCTCCTGCGGTTCTCAGATCTAAATAACGCGGTGATAGCGGTAACGAATCAGGTGTCGGCAAAACCTGACGCTTTCTTTGGGGATCCAACTCGACCCATCGGTGGGCACGTGGTCGGACACACAGCGACATTCAGACTCTACCTTAGAAAGAGCAAGGCTGGCAAACGCATAGTCAGGCTCATCGACTCTCCTAACCTTCCAGAGGCTGAGGCAGTGATAACCGTTTTAGAAGATGGCGTGAGGGACTGAGATCGATCGATACCATGAGAAAGACCGTTTTCTTGTTTGAGTTGTCCGGTGAGCATCCTACACTGCCTACAGCTGAGGTGCTTGCCACAATAGGGACCGAGTGTAAGAAAAGTCGAAAAATATTGACTGCTCCAGGCCTGGTTGTCTCTGAATTCGACTCAGCTCGATTCCTCGATGTATCTAACCGTCTGGGACTTTGTCACCGAGCAGGAAGGTATTTGGGCTCCTGCAAGCCTGGAGAGGCTATCGAGTTCGCCACCAAGCTCGTATTGCCTGAGGGCTCCATATCTGTCAGGGCAAGGAATTTTCAAGGCAACATGAAATCATTGAGTCCCTCTGAACTCTCAAGAAAGGTCGGTGCGGTGCTAGCGAAGGAAAGGAAGGTGGACCTAATCAACCCAGATGTGGGGGTGAGAATGATCATCTCCGATGGAATCCACTTCTTCATCGAAGATCATGTGATAGACAGAACCCAGTTCGAGAGAAGAAAAGTGGGGTTGCGCCCTTTCTTCTCCCCAATCTCACTACATCCAAAATTTGCTAGGGCTCTGGTCAATCTAACTGGAGTAAGAAGGGGTGAAAGACTTCTGGATCCTTTCTGTGGCACTGGCGGGATACTAATTGAGGCTTCCTTGATAGGGGTCCGGGCCATAGGTTCCGACATATCTGAGGATATGGTAAGGGGATGTCAGGAGAACATGAAACACTTCGGAGCCGAATTCGAACGACTGGAGAGAGGGGATGTGGGCGACATCCATGAGATATTTGGGGAGGTGAAGTTCATAGCAACTGATCCGCCCTATGGAAGATCGACAACGACCATGAAGGAGGACATCGAGGATCTTTACCTCAGGATGATGGGGGCCTTCACCGAAGCCATGACACCATCTGGTGGATTGGGGCTGGTGCTTCCTAGAGCCTGCGTGGACCATCCTCCCGCACTCTTACTAGAGGAGAGTCACATGCAAAGGGTACATAGATCGCTTACCCGGCATTACTGCGTATTCAAACGAGTACCTCAATAGTGAAGAATTCTTGTTTAGATGTATCCTTAGTCTGGGATTCTAAAATGAGCGTGCGATTCGAAGGTGTAGCGTCAATGGCCACGTCAATGCGTAAAGTCACATTGGTATTGCCTTTATAGGGAAGATTGAAGTTCAATGCATTCGTTGCATTCTCAGCGCTACCATTGCTAAGGTAGACCACCGCACCCCAACCTGAGGGAACCTGTACAACGCTCATTGTGACATTAACATTAGTGTTTCCCGTGTTATTCACGCCCATATAGAAATAGACGCTATCTCCGGGATAAGCAGTGGTATTGTTTGCACCTTGGACGGATATATCGACCTGATAGTTTGGGGTGATCGTGAACATTGGCACTGGTACGAAAGATGTTAGCAGAATCACCAGTGCTATTGCGCCCACCACCTGACGCTTTGGTCCGATTTTGGAGATATCATTCAGAGGCGGGGGATGCCTCAACCCCAGGAACAGTATGATTATGGCAAAGAAGAGCCAACCGGGGAAGATAAGGCCCATAAGGAACAGGGCTCCGATGGTAATATAGCTCAAGTACCTGGCGTTGTCACCCAGAAGTGCCCTGGCGATGTGTCCTCCATCCAGCTGCCCTGATGGTAGCAGATTTATTGCGGTCACCAGGAAGCCGACCCAGGCAGCGAAACCGGTTGGATGGAGCGCAACATTGTCCGGAACGTGAATAAGATAGGTGAAGACCTCGAACAGCGGAGGGACCGAGAGTCCAATAGCCCCTAGTTCCCCAACCCCACCTATTTGGACATCTCCTTGGGCGGTGAGATAGAGGCCGATAATGGTCACGGGTATGGTCACTACTAGACCGGCAAGCGGTCCTGCTACTCCAATATCCAGAAGAGCTTTCCTATTGGGCATTGGATCCCTCATGGATATGAATGCCCCAAACGTGCCCAGCGGTGGGACTGATGGAATGAAGAAGGGCAGGGATGCATCTACCCCATGACGCTTGGACATGAGGTAGTGGGCCAACTCGTGGACCCCTAGTATCGCAAGGAGCGGAAATGCGAAGAACAGGGCTCCCCACGCAAAGGTTCCAGGATCGAAGAGCTCGACCTGCTGGTAATCAGACCACAGGAAAGCTCCGGCGAACACCGTAGAAGCGATCGTGGCGATCAACATTATCCAGTTCACCCATATGCTCCGGGTTCGCAATTCCGGGCGCTTTACTATCTGGATGACGTACTCCCCCGCAGTGCGATTCAGGACTGGGATGTACTTCTTCACCCCAAGCTCTTTCCTCATCTTCTCGAAGTCGCTGTCGAGAGTCTCCAAGACCGGGGATACGTAGAGCGTCATAGAATCGAAGCTTACCTTGACATCGTATATGGGGAAGTACTTCCCAACGACGCTCTTGATCACCTCGATCTCCTGTATATCACCGGGCTGGGCCATGCACGCCCCTATTGACCGTCTGTATTCTTAATGATTATGAATAAATTCTGGTCTTCCATGCGTAAAATGTAATAGGGAACATGTGAATCTGCGGGTGTGAATCCATACGTCCAGCTATTCCGCATCGGAAATTGCATCATAGGGGTCGTAGGACTCATTCTTGGGGCCTTCATAGCTGAGGGGCCCCAGTTCGTTGATCACGCTACGGAACTGGTACTGGCATCGGTAGTGGTTTTCACATTTATAGTTGGAGGAAACTCTCTAAACGACTATACGGATAGAGAGGTTGACAAGAAAGCGCATCCCGATCGCCCGATTCCCTCTGGCCGGATCTCTCCCCGAACCGCGCTGACGATTTCCGCTATCATGTTCACGATATCGTTCATATTCTCTCTTCCGCTGGACTGGATGTCCATATTGATTGTGTCATCAGCCATTGGGGTCATGATCCTGTACGAAACTTGGAGTAAGCGGGCGGGTCTTGCGGGGAATCTATCAATATCGTGGCTGACTGGCGCCCTCTTCTTGTTAGGAGGATCGGTCGTCGGAAGCCCTGAAAAGACCGTGATATTCGCCTCAATGGCCTTTCTAGCCACGCTGGGAAGGGAGATCGTCAAAGACATTGAGGATGTGGAAGCGGATTTCGACAGACGGACCCTACCCAAGCGGATCGGCAAGAAGTGGGCAGGGGCATTGGGCAGCCTGGCTTTCCTATTGGCGGTTGCCCTCAGCTTCGAACCTTTTATCTCGGGATATCTGAGCACTGGATATCTCACAATAGTTGTAATGGCAGATGCAATCTTTATATACTGCTCCATAGTTCATTTCCAGAACCCAACCAAGGGGCAAATGTGGGCTAAGTATGGAATGCTTGTCGCCCTAATTGCATTCCTCATCGGTAAGCTACACGTGATCTTAAGCGAGGGATTCGCATGAGAGTCAAGGAATACATCATGGACAGGATGGCCAAGGGTGCTCTGCATATGACGCTCATTGACCCCGCAAGCCAGCCACCAGAGAGATCAGGAGAAATCGCTAGAATTGCTGAGGACGTGGGAACCGATGCCATCATGGTTGGGGGATCCACTGGTGTGACTCAAGAAAACCTGGACAAGACCATTTTGGCCATCAAGAAAAAAGTCTCCATACCTGTCATTTACTTCCCTTCGGGAGCACACGCTATCTCACCTTACGCAGATGCGATTTACTTCATGAGCATACTCAACAGTCGCAATGTCAGGAACGTGATAAGGGAGCAGGTGGTCGGCGCACCAATTGTCAAGAAACTTGGACTGGAACCGATCTCCATGGGTTACCTGATCATAGAACCAGGCATGAAAGTGGGTGAAGTTGGAGATGCAGAGCTCATTCAAAGGAATGATATCGAGTCAGCGGTCGCCTATGGGCTTGCGACGCAATACCTGGGAATGGACCTGGTCTATCTGGAGGCGGGAAGCGGAGCTCCGGAGCCAGTCCCATTGGAGATGATTGCTGCATTGAAGGCTCAATTGTCAATCCCCTTGGTGGTCGGCGGAGGAATACGGCATCACACCACCGCTTCTGCGGTGAAGAAGGCTGGTGCGAATATTGTTGTCACAGGAACAGTCGTGGAGAACGGGGAGTTCAGGAAGTCCTTGGAGAAGATAGTGAAAGCTGTGAAGACCTGAGAACAATCCACATTTGTTCGATGACTCATATCATCTTCACCAGCATCTCGTGGATCCTGGTGTCCGCACAGAGTTCAGGATGAAAAGATAGCGCTAGAAGATTTTCTTGCCGGGACATGACAATTTTTCCGTTGTAGAAAGAATATGGTTCACAGCAACCCCATACACTCTCGATTGCTGGAGCCCTTATGAAGACAGCTGGGAAGGGGCTGTTCAGCCCCTTAACCTCCAGCATGGCCTCGAACGACTCTCTCTGCCGACCGAAGGCGTTCCTTGTGATCGACATATCCATCAGGCCAAGAAGCTGTGTACCGGTCTTTTCCACCAGTTCATCTCCTTTCCTCGAGAGAAGGACGCACCCAGCACATGTGCCCATTATTGGCACACCGGATTCACCCATCTCCACCAGTTCGTGGAAGAGTTCAAAGCGCTTAAGCAACTTAGATATTGTTGTGCTCTCTCCCCCAGGGAGGACGATGCATTCCACACCATTCAGGTCCTCTCTCTTTCGAACGGTTATGGCTTCGCCTACCAAACCGAGAGCGCTGAAGGCTCGGTTTAAAGCATCGACATGCTCCGGGAAAGCTCCCTGGACGGAGATGACTCCTGCCTTCATTGGACAACTGCAAAAGTGAACGCCATGAAGAACTTTTCGATGATATGGAGGAAAGGATAACTGTCAATCGTAGATTTCGCGCTTGTCCACGATCAGCTGTGATTTGGGCACATACTCCTCGCTACCAGGCTCGATCATCTCCACCACAGGCGCTTCAAGGAGATCATTCTCCAATCCAGATTGGATCTCATCCAAGGCCAAGATGGCCTCCTCAATCGAACGCTTTCCTTCCTCTAGGTCACCCAAGAACTCAATCCTGAATGTCAGCCTGTCTCGGAAATCGGCCTTCTCTATTATTGTCTGGTATCCCACCACACCAGAGACGCTGAGAATGGCCTCGTCGAAGAGCAGTGGATATACCTTCTCCCCGAATCCGATCTTGGTCTGCATGTCCCTCCTGCCCTGGACCTTTCCAATCTTGGCGATGGTCTCGAAACCGCACTCGCATGATGGTGGAATGAAACAGGAGATGTCATAGGTCCTGTAGCGTATGAGGGGAGTGGCTTGAGCATTGAGGCTGGTGAAGAGCAGTTCGCCCTCCTCTCGAGGAGCACAATGATCTCCTGTTTCTGGATCCACAATCTCGAAGAGGAGATCGGCCTCGTTCACGTGAAGACCGTCTTGGACGACGCATTCAATTGCGTTCGCTAAACCCATCTCAGTCATTCCATACTGGCTCAGCGCCTTGCATCCCCAGGCATGTTCGATCTCCCGCCTCATGCCCTCGGGTAGAGGCTCTGCCGATAGTATGATGGATTTGATACCCAGGGAACGAAGGTCATGATTATCCTTTGCTAGCATGGTAATTCTATAGATGAAGGAAGTAAGGCCGATCAGCATGGTCGTACCGTTCTCCCTCATCGTACTCATTTGCTCGTCGACATCGACCATGCTTGCTATTACTGATTTGAAGCCTGCGATCTTACATGCGGAGTCCAGCATGTATCCTGGATCCCATGATGCGATGGTCGGGAACATGATCTGGAGAGTATCCCTCTCGGTCATCCCGAAGGTCTTGAGAGCAGCAGAGATGGCATCTATTATCCTCAGCAGATCGTCCCTGGAGAAGAAAATTCTCTTCCTCTGGCCGGTGGTCCCTGTCGTTGTGAAAGGCCTGGCTACCTTCCCCTGGGGTATGCATAGAAAGTAAAATGGCTGTTCGGCAAGATCCTTGGGCTCCGTCATTGGTATCTTCTTCAGGTCCTCGAAGGTCCTGATCTCCTGGGGATCGATGGCGGCCTCCTTGAGCGTACGACCATAGTGAAGACTGTTCTCCCTCACATACTCCAATTGCTTTCTCAACCTGTAGAGCTGGTACTGCTCCAAATCATCCCGGGTAACTTTGTCCAGCTTCTTCTTGCCCAGAACATTGCGGAACTCAGAGGAGGAATTGAACTCCTTGATAACCTGCTGATGTATCCAGGCTTCAAGTGGGTTCTCTGATTCGCCGATCTTGCGGGAATCGAGTTTTCTCCTCGCTACCGCAATCTTGAGCTTCTTGATAGGTTGCAACTCTTTTCCGAACGCTAATCTGCCCTTTATGCTTTATTGAGAATCGATTAAACTCGGAAGAATTCTAGGATTTAAGCACCTTACCCATTTAAACAGACTAGAGTTCAATATGCATCGCAAGAGGAAGGTTCCTATTGCGAAGATTATTTCCCACGGTTTCGAATTCGGAGGATCATGGCAGAAACGGATTGGAAGGAGGTCTCCAACATGTTGAGGGACGCGGTGAGGATGGCAGCATGGCCCGTTGGAATAAAGATGCTCCCCGATGCGAAATCCCTGCATGATTTTCCCAATATCAAACTGCTCCAAAAGACTGCCCCCTGCCAGATGGCAGCCAGAGCCAGATATTATAGGGAGGATGGCATAGTTGCCGCTTCATCCAGAGCTATAAAATGTGTCTGGGGAGGTGCCTGCCTTGCACTCATCGATACACCAGAAAGGCTGAAGGATGGCCTACTATACCTCCCTTATGCCGATACCATGCAGGCTGCTCAGGAGCTTCATCGATCCATAGGCATGATGGGCGATGAGGGCAAGAAATACGGAAGCATGCTCATGGCTCCATTGGATCTCATGCCAGTCGATCCTGATGCCATAGTGATGTATATCACACCGGCACAGGCACTTCGTTTCATTGTGGCCTATCTCTACGAGACCGGGAAGGCGATAGAGCAGAAGATTACTGGGCAGGTTTCACTTTGCACCTCCATTGCGAAGGTCCTCAATGGATCAGAATTCTGTGTTGATATCCCTTGCATAGGAGACAGAGCCTACGGCGTCCTGCAGGAACAGGAGCTCGTCTTGACCATCTCTCCTCAGATAGTAGATCAATTGAAGATAGGCTTACTTGGCACCAAAATGTTAGGATCATATCCATTCAAGCCGTTTCTCAATTGGTCAGTAATACTGAGGCCAGATATGGAGACCATGGAGTTTGATTTCTAGCTCCTTTCGAGACGGAATGTGCGGTCTACGCAAGGATATAAATAGGTTGGTGCTTCTCAACGAATGGCAGGAAGGTAGGGCAATGGTATTGACACCCCACATGAAACAGGTTGGCGTTTCGAACAAACTCCTCAAGACGACAAAGAGGCTCGAGTGCCCCCGATGTGGAAGGGAATTTAGCCTTTTCCAGTCAAGAGCAATCGCCTGCAAGGGTTGTAAGTTTGCCACCACAAGCTGCAAGTTCGCCCGCTGCCCTCACTGCGATTACGAGTTCCCTCTGTCATCCTTATGGGTTGACTCCAAGGATAAGGAGAAGGTGCTCGCTAATTACATGAACACCGTCATCAAGAACTACCATGACAGCGTGGGGCAGAAGCCCTCACGATGATTTCTTAGCATATTTCTGAAATATCTCGTGGCGGTATAGGGTGTTCCCATTCCTAGAATTTATGTTGAACAAGCAGAATGGGATGAGCCTGCCATCAGGCGTCACGGTGTGTATACAGCACCTCTGAAGCCTCTCCGTTTCCACGTTCCAGACATCCTGGAAATGCATCATTGAGATAGTGAGATAATGAGTCTTAGCCCTCTTCAGGAAGCTCCCCCAGGAGTCGGGACCACCCTCGTCTCCCCCGCCGATTACCTCGTCCACGAACCTCCAGAGATCGGACATCTCCTCCCTTGTCTTTCGGGCGATCTTGTCAGTTGATGTTGGCGGGCCTAGAGCTTTACTTGTCATCGGGAATAGGGATCCGTCTTCCATCTGGAATGAGAGAGACTTTGAGTCACAGTGAACGTTGGCACATGAAGTTGGGATGAAGTTCTCTTTCCTGATCTCCCCTCCAGTCTGCTTCTCGATTTCCTCTACCAACTCGGGTATCAGGACATAGTCCTCGTCCCTTGGTGGGTGGGGATAACGCCCAAAGTAGCTGATGGGTTGGAAATGCACTCCCTTAATGGTTGGTATCCTTCCTTTTGCGAATTCGATGACTTCTCCAACCTTGTCGAGATTGAATTCGGGTGAGACCACTGTCACCAGGGTCACTCCCATATCCACCTTAGCGCAGTTGTCGAGGGCTTTTATCTTGATGTCCAGAAGGTCTTCGCCGCAAGTCTTCTGGTAAATCTCGGGGTCTAATCCATCGAACGAAAAGTAAAGGGCGTCTACTCCCGCGTCCTTTATCTCTTTCAGGAAATCGATATCATTTCCAATCCTCACCCCGTTGGTGTTGACCTCGATGTGATCGATCCCCATGTCCTTTGCCATTCGGACAATCTCAGGCAAATCATTCCTAATGGTAGGCTCTCCTCCACTTATCTGGATGCATATGGGATGATTCACTCGGTCAACGATTGTCTGACACATGCCCCTTATCTCATCCAAGGTTGGATGATAACGGTATCCCTCATTGGAGCGGGCGAAGCAGATCGGGCAGTTGAGGTTACAAGTGTTTGTAACCTCCAGAACAACCAAGCAGGTGTGCTGTTTGTGCATTCGACAGAGACCACATATCTGGGGACAATCGCCCTCTGCATCCACCGATATGCTCATTGGCTTCGAGGGGGTTCCCTCATATCGATAAAGATCCTTGTACTCCTCTACCCCTCTCCAGATAATGATCTTGAAGGTTCCGTGGTCTGGACATGTCTTGACCAGATACACCTTATCATCTTCCGCTATCTTCTCCGCCGGAATCGTTCTCAGGCACTCTGGACAGAGGCTCTTAGTCTCTCCGATGATCTCACTCATTGAACCCACCCGGATTTTCCCAAACAATCGTGTAGATGTAATTCAATGTTTCGCATGAACCATAGTTAGTAACGATGTATGATGACGCAATGAAAAAATTGGAGAAATGGCCGCTGAGCGGCCAAGTGTGTTTACGCCCTCTTCTTCTCGAATAGAGCCTCGACAACCGCCAAGGTGTTGGTGGCAAGGTACTCTTCAATAAAGACATCCTTACATTCTTTGCATATCAGCGCTGGTCCAACCCTACGAACGCCCATGTAGAACATCTCACAGTGCCCGTTCCAAGCAGTCTCTTTGCACTTGGCGCACTTGAATTCAGATTCATCCATGGTGTTGACGATTTTACCCATGTCCAATCGGGTACCATAGGCAGCCTGAAGAGCAGCGGCCCCATTGGAGACGGTGTAGACGGCGTAGATCGTAGACTCCCCGATCTTCTTTCTGGCCACGTTAATGCCAGCGCTGTTGACGAGCTTGTCATTGGAAGCCTCTGCCGAGGTGATTACCTCTGCTATTTCAGCCTCCTTGATGCCCCTTTGACCGAGGACTTCCTTCACTTCAGGAGATATTGCTACGTCCATCTTTTTCACCTCACCAGGTCCCGTAGGTTCCGTGGTCCCTCGCCGCCTGAACCATCGCATGCATGCACCCCGGTATTGTATATGGCGGACACTCGCAAGAATTGCCGAGTATGTATCCATTCGGGCTGTCACGCCCCTTTAGCAGTTGTGCCACTGATTGATCGTATACCGCCCTTGGGTTCGGGTTGATCATCAATTTGGTGTCAACCGACCCCATGACCGTCGCCCTTGTCCCGAATGTGTCCATCAGCAGGTCGGATGGGAAAACATCCTTACCCTTGTAGCCGATATGAACCACGGTAAAGGGAGACCAGACCAGCTCATCAGGGAAGACCTTGTAATCGGTCTCGTGGTTACCGCAGAAGTGATAGAACAACTGCGGACCCGCGCCTCCCCTGAACGACTTGTCCACGTAGTACCTCATTGTCTTAGCGGAGTACTTCCTCACGGACTCATCATCAAAGATGTCGTTGTTTGCTAGCACCGATCCTACGGTCAACATGGCAAACCCATACCTCTCGGCCATGGCTATTGCGCCATTCACCGACGTGTCGGCATAGATCTTGACCAGTTTCTCGGCCGCTTCGGGCTCGGTGAAGGTCCACATGATAAAGTTCTCCACACCACACAGTTCGCCAGGCGCTCCCACCATGTCGAACCCATATGAGATTGGGACAAGGGTTAACGGCAAGTTCTTCTGAACATAATCGTATATCTCGAAGAACATCGGAAGGGTCCATCCGTTCTTCAGATCATTTATGTCAGGAACCTCGAGCTTGTCAATCTCGGAAGGGTCTTTGATGATGGGTCCTGTCGAAATGGGCGGCAGAGTGTCCTTGTACTCAAGAGTAAGACCTAGCTCGGTAACCCACGGTAATGAGAAGAACCAGTGAGTAACGGGGAGTAGGTCGTACATCTGCGAGGCATACTGGACACAGTGGATTCCTAGCGTTGGCTTTTCGTAGAAGTCCCTTATCGTGTATCCCATTGACACGGCAGCGTGCGCAAGGATGATCGAGTCGACCGATATCCTATCGTAAGGACTGTCGACAAAGGGACTTGCGAATTGCTTGTTGGCCTTGGCGTGCCAGGCCATATCCATTCCTGGAAACAAGTCCGGATAGCCCATTATTTATCCCCATGCCTTACTGTCGTTAAATGTATATTAATTTTATTATTAGCAATTCGCAACATTGTTTCATATTGTAACAATAATTAACTTTATAATGAAAAATAATTGCATATATTTTTAATTCATTGAACAAAATAACTAAAAAATGTCAATTATAAATGTATAGCATATCCCTGTTAACTATAGTAAATATGGGTTATTTTCAGTAGTGTTAACATATGTTTAACATCCTTAACATTAACAAATGTTAGATGAGTATGAAAAAAAGTGAAAATGAGTTTTGAATAAGTGGTCAATCCTCTGATATGGGGTAACCGGCAGCCTCCCAGGCCTTTGTTCCTCCAAGGACTACATAGACGTCGACGCAGCCACTCATCTTCAGAATACTGGCAGCGAGAGTGCTCCTATATCCTACACTGCAGATGATTGCTATTGGATGATCCAAAGGTAGCTCATCAGATCTATCATTCAAATGTCCACAGTACAGATTGATGGCGCCTGGCACATGGCCCCCGGTGAAATCCTCTTCCGATCGCACATCGAGGACCTTGATATCTTCCTCTCTTTCGAGTTTAAATTTCAACTCACTGACGGTCAGCAGTCCGAGATGCTCCGTGGGGAAAGCACCTTCTACCCAGTTCTCGATTCCTTCTCTTAGGTATCCCTCGATATTGTCGAACCCCATCCTTCTAAAATAATCGATCACTCTTTCCAGATCGGTCCTTTCTTCAAGCACGAGTAGCAATTTTCGATCATAGGGGAGTATACATCCAGCGAATGAGGGAATACCTTCCCTCCACATACTATAAGATCCTTTGATATAGACACCTGAGAAGCTGGGCGGGGACCTGGTGTCTATGACAATCGCACCTTTGTTCATCTGTTCAAGGAACTCGACAGGGGAGAGTGGAACTAGATCAGGGAGAACGCTTACCAGTGAAGGGCCCTCGATGTTCATCTTCTCCATCATTCTGAAGTATTTGGGGTATTCGTGCCTCTCGTTCATCTTCATTTCAACGAAGGATCTGCGGTCCATCTGTAGAATGGGGTTTGTAGCTTTCTCAATACCCAGTGTGCTTATCTCCCTGGCACTGATGTTGCCACCACAGACTGAACCTGCTCCATGGGCGGGCGCCAGTATCACCCCATCCCCCAGAGGCAGCAGGCGGTCAAATACTGATTCATATAGAAGTGAGGCCATCTTCTCATCGTTTTCCTTTCCGTAGAAGTCTGTCCTCCCAGTATCACCAACGAATAATGCATCCCCCGAGAATAGAATCAAGGATTGGTCATTAATCCGGGGGTCCTTCACAAGATAAGACATGTGTTCAAGCGTGTGGCCGGGAGTATGGATGGCTTCCATTCTCAATGCCCCTAGTTTGAATTCCTGACCATCGGAGATTGGTTCACCAAATTTGAAATTGAGTTTGTCTCCGTGCAGTATCCGGGCACCACACTTGCTCGCCAGTTCTAACGATCCAGATACATAATCCTCGTTCCTATGGGTCTCGAAGATATACCTAATTCTCATCTCTTCCTTCTCGGAGATCTTGAGGTATGCATCGCAATCCCTTCTTGGATCAATGACCGCTGCTTCTCCTTTTGAGCCGATGAAATATGATAAGTGCGCTAATCCGTTGGATTTTATCTTTTCGAATATCAAGGGTAACCCTCAGCTGATAAAAAATGTGAGAAAAATGAATAATAAGTTTTCGCGTATCTCAAGACTCCCTGGGGTCAAGAACCCTGGAGCGTCCCTCCCCAGATTATCCATGCTAATGCTGATTTTGAGACCAGGCTGAGTATGATGTACCCTCGTTCACCGTATAGATAGTCTTTCCACTTTCCGACCTTCTTGTATTGGAGTATCATATTGAGAGGGAAAGTGCACCAGAAGATGAGCAGGACGATGATAAGGACATAAACGAAGGTGGGTATAGTGTCCAGGTTGACTGATATCGCTCCGATGAAATACATGATCACAATGATCCAGGGAATTGCTCCTGCAAAAGTTCCAAAGTAGAACGATGTCCAATCCGTCTTCTCTGTGGTCTGATTATGGAGTTCCATCAGTAGACCAAAGAGGTTCATGCTGGCATTAGCTGCTGCAATGGCAAGAAGGGCGGCAATATCGAATATCCCAGTTAACATGGCCAGTATCACTATCATCAGAGATGAAGTGAAAGCATACTCGTACCATCTTGCTGGGTTGATCCCACTGCTGACCTTGCGAACGTACCACTTGTATCCATAGGTCGCCACGGACAGGTGAGCGAAAGCAGTGATGAACAGAAACAACGCTATGGCCGGCCCAACTGGAATATTGACGATTGTCTCAGTTACCGGGGTTGCCCCCGTGAGTTCGTCAAATTTGAGAAAATTCGTCTGGATGGGCAAGGAGAAATCGTTGCTCAGAGCGAGCATCAACACTCCTTGTATCGCATGGATCACTCCCATAACGCCGTTGAAGTTCCTCAACTTCTTGTATTTGCGATCTTCATAATCCAATTCCGTTCTATCACCTTGTATTACTATATGGACCTTATTTGAGAGCTAATGGGACAAATATTTAACGCCCGGATTTTCTCAGTAATCATAGTAACATTTCTAAGAAAATATCTATTCTGGATGACCGAAAGCTCTGAAGAAAAAGACGATTCTTGACATTTTCCTATTCAAAGAATATTATCTAGGCTGAAATTATTCTTCATTGACCCTCCAATACGGGTTTTAGAAGGGTTTATTTTCGTTAGGATCCATATTGGGATATCATGTTCTTCTGGTACAAGGAAGCTGAAGAGGCAGAACCTGTGGCCGGGGTGAAAAGAAAGATGCTCTCATGTGGGGAGCGCGTCCAGATCATCGAATTCTTTCTCCCCAAAGGAGCGGCATTCCCCTTGCACACTCACCCTCATGAACAGACGGGATACATAGCTAGCGGAAAGCTCCATGTGAGGATAGGAAATGAGGAGGCTGACTTGGGTCCTGGAGACGGGTACTTCGTACCTTCCAATATGGAACACGGCACCATGGCAATAGAGAACTGCGTGAATATCGATGTGTTCTCTCCACCGCGTGATGAATATAGGGACAGGTAGTCTGTTTCAGGTCCATACGATCAAGGCCATCATCAGGAGAATTGTATGTGGGTAGGAGCCTCATGAGAGTTGAAACCAATCCTTGACAATCATTATTATCTAGTAAGATACTTGAATAATGGAGATTCGCAAATAGTTTGGTCAGATCCACATATAGCGTGGGGGATATACTTGGAAAAGATGGTCATAATAATCAATCATGCTGCTGACGACCCTGAGCAATGCATTCATCCTCTGATGATGGCGGTCAACGCCAGTTCAGCGGGTCTGCATCCAGTCGTAATTCTGCAATCAAATGCAGTTTCTTTGGCCAAGAGAGGCTTTGCCTCCACGATCGAAGAACCGGAATTCCCACCTGTGGATGCGCTGATGACCTCTTACATAACCAGCGGAGGCAGAATACTGGCATCAGGACCATCTCTGAAGAAGAGGAACATAATGACCGAGGAGCTTATTGATGGGGTCACGGTAACCAGCCCGGGAGCCATGGTCAGAGAAATTCAAGACGCCAAACATGTCCTGATATACTGATTAGTTCATTCTCCTAATCCGTCACTGGAGTGGTTAACGGACATCTTTTTACTATTCAAAACACCATTTTATAACTAATCCATTGGAGTCTTCCTCTTCAACTTGTACCCTACACCCTGGAAGATGGCAACTACCTTGTTTTCATCGTACACGATCACCTGGTAGACTGAGGTTGTATTGTTCTCCTCGATCCTTCTAGCAACTGCCTCCAGGCGACCTCTGGCAGGTTTCATATAATTGATGCTCGCCGATATCGCTACTTCGGGTTCTCCCGTCCTGTTAGCTGCAAGGGCAAATGCCTGATCTGCCAGTGAGAACAATGCCCCACCATGAGCGCTGCCCAGGGCATTCCTGTTACTCTCGGTATCCATCGCTATGCGGACCTCATTGTCGTCAATTGAAATCACCTCCATGTCCATCTTCTTCATGAACTGGCAGTTTAACATGGCGTGGAGTCTTTTATCGGGGTCCTCTGAAAAATCCCTGACTGCTGACATCATCTTCACCAAGCTGAGCTAGCTCTCATTAATCGGATAATATAAAGGATTTTCTCGAAAGAGGGTCGATTTAAATCTAAATGGCCTCCTAAGAATAGCGATTTAATTAAAAGATATGGATTCACTTCTGGAATGATCCCATTCCATCACTCGCGGATCATGGTCAGCAACATCTTGAATTTGGAAATAGCCTTGAGAGCATGGGGCTCATTCGCTGGCATGATAACCATTTCACCTTTCTCAAGCCTCATGGGATTACCTGAGATTGTGATCTCGACCTCACCATCCAGGATCTCTACCAGAGCATCGTATGGGGCGGTATGCTCGCTCAACCCTTGGCCCTCGTCGAAGGCAAAAGCAGTCACAGTTCCCACCTTCTTGTCTATGAGGGTTCGACTCACAACAGATGCTTTCTGGTACTCGACCAATTCCTCGAGAACCATCGCATTCCCCTTCATCTTCTCCTTTTCCTCATTCGCCATGTTGCATTCCTCATTGAATTGACCTTGCCACTCCTTGCAATAAAGATGACCAGTACCTTAGGTCATGATCTGGGAAATCAGCAGGGACAGATGGGAGCCCGGTTGAGAGTCTCAGTCCCCCAATGGTGTCTTCTACTACCCTTTGGTAAAATGCAGGACCTTGGGATATAATACTTGGTTTCGATGAGTGGGAACACTGAAGATGGTTGTATATGCAACGTTTATATACTAGTTGTATATACAACTATTCAAACCCTGGGTCGGTGTACGAGTGCAAGATATCGAGCTGTTAGGTAAGTATTTCTCAAGAATCTATAGATATTCTAAAAGCTACCAGGACAGGGAACTGCATCGCTTAGGAATAGGTAGCGGCCAGTTTGGTTTCATGATGGCCCTCCTACACACAGATGGAATCAGTCAGAGCAGGCTTTCGGTGATCTCTAAATTGGACAAGACCACCATAACAAGATCCATTAGGCCACTCATAGAAAATGGTTACGTGGTTAGGGAGAAGGACCCTGAGGACAGGAGGGGTTACAAGATCTTCCTTACGACGAAGGGCCGCTCAATTGCACCAGAGCTTATACAAATGCAATTGGATTTAGAAAGACAGTTGCTCAAGGACTTCACATCAGAGGATATTGAACTTCTTACTGGTTTCCTCAGAAGAATGAACGAGAATGCATTGATGCTCAAGTGAAAGAGGGATGGGGATAGTGGTCGATCGGCGCAACGGCAAGGCTGATAAAGGGAATAACACCAAAGGTATAGAGACCCTTCTTGGAGATCCAAAAAAGGCAGTCATCAAGCTTTCGATTCCAATGATCATTGCCATGTTGGTCCAGACCGCATACAACTTGGCCGACGCCATCTGGGTAGCAGGTTTGGGAGCCGATGCTCTAGCCGCAATCGGTTTTGTATTCCCCATATACTTCATGGCTATGGGACTGGCCAATGGTCTGGGAGTGGGAGGCGGATCGGCAATCTCACGGCGAATAGGTGCGGGGGACAAGAAGGGGGCGGATTCCACCGCGACCCATACAATCTTGATGATGCTGATAATGGCGGTCGCATTCACGATTCTCATGTTGATATTCTCTGATGATATCTACATCGCTATTGGCGCTGGAAGAACGGCAGGAATGGCTACCGAATACTCCAAGATATTGTTCGGTGGGAGCATAATAATATTCTTCAGCATCGTGGCCATGGCCATTCTTAGAAGCGAGGGAGACGCAAAGCGTCCCATGTACGCCATGGTCCTAGGTTCTGTATTGAACATCGTCCTAGACCCCATATTCATTTATGGTCTTGACATGGGAGTGGCAGGTGCGGCCTGGGCATCGGTGATATCGTTCGGAATCGCCTCATTGCTGCTTTTCTACTGGCTGATGATGGAGAGATCCACATTCGTTTCTTTCAGATTCAAAGGCTTCAGGTTCAAGGGCTTGGTGGTCAGGGATATTCTAAGAGTGGGGCTTCCGGCATCGGTACAGCAACTTTCAATGTCCGTGACCAGCTTCATCATGAACATAATCATACTTACTATAGCCACAACTGATGGTGTGGCCATCTACTCAACTGGATGGCGCATATTCTCAGTCGCGGTGGTCCCACTGATAGGTATCGCCTCCGCGGTCACTCCCATCAGTGGGGCGGCCTTCGGGGCCAAGACTTTCGAGAAGATCAGGACGACCCATATTTTCGCCACCAAGCTGGGCCTTCTAATCGAGGTGTGTACGGGAGCGATCATGTTCCTCTTCGCAGCTCAGATAGCCGCCGTCTTCACCCATTCTGAGAGCGCTGCTCATCTGGCACCGGACCTAATATTATTCATCCAGATATTGGCAATTTCAAACCCAACGGTAGCGTTGGGGATGCTCTCATCATCGGTGTTCCAAGGAGTAGGTAAAGGCACTTCATCACTGATCGCTACCGTGCTTCGCACTCTAATTCTAACGCTCCTGCTGGCATTCATTCTGGCGAATGTCCTTGGATTGGGACTGACGGGCATATGGCTTGGCATTGCTCTAGGTAACACCATCGGCTCGATCGTGGTGTTCACCTGGGTCCGCCATTACTACAACCACCTTATCAGGGATGGTGGCAAAGCTCGAGCTCTTGAAACGGCAGAGATATCTGACTAATGTATGAAGGGGGAACGTCGGGCAAACCCTATCTATCTAGGATTCGATAGTGGGGAGGATGATCACGATCAGGTATCAGGCCATTTTTCATCTGAACGAGGATGATATCGGGAAAGTCAATATGACCCTGTCTAACATAGAGAATCTCATTGATGATCTCGGGAGAACCAATGTAGAGGTGATCCTGGTGGCAAATGGAAACGGGGTCAAGGCATTCGCAAGAGAACCAGCCATCGCCCAACGGGTTGAGAAATTGAGAAAGCTTGGAGTCACATTCAAGGTCTGCGCGAACTCGTTAGCTGGCAGGGGGATGTCCAAGGATGATCTAATCGATCAGGTAGACATCGTCGGGTCTGGCATAGTGGAGATTGTCCGTAAACAGATAGAAGGTTGGGCGTACATCAAACCATGATGCGCTTCCATCGTGACTACTCCAGACTAATTGCCTCAGGGTCCTTTAGCCCCGATCCCGTTATCACTAACACCACTCTGTCATCAGCTCTCAGATTGATTTTTGGAAGCGCGGCGAGCGCGGCGGCCGATGATGGCTCGGCAAAAACACCCTCCTTACCCAGATCCTTCATGGCCTGGAGGATCTCATGATCATTAACCACGACGCCTCTTCCCTTTGAGGCCCTGATAGAATCTAGAGCAGTGTAGCCGTTGAAAGGAACCTTGACCTGGATGGCTGATGCAATCGTTTCCGGGTTCTCCGCTGGCACGATTTCTGATTCATTCTTCCATGCGTCCACAATGGGCGAGCAGGTACGAGCCTGCACGGCCACCATCCTAGGGAGATTTCCAATGACGCCCAGTTCTTTGAGCTCCCTGAACGCCTTGAAAATCGCTGTGAGATGTCCCCCGGTACCAGTTGGAACCACGATCCAATTGGGTACTCCCACCTGCTCGAATATCTCGAACCCTGTGGTCTTGAGCCCCTCGATGAAGTAGGGGTTGAGACCAGTGGAGGCAAGATAAGCTCCATTCTCCGTTTCCTCGATGGAACGATTGACTATATCCGAGAAATCACCCGGGATTCTGATAAGGTTCGCGTTGTACGCCTTCATCTGGAGTATCTTCTCGTTTGGAACATCATCAGGGATGAATATCTTGGCCTCCAGATTTGCGTAGGCGCTGTAGGCGGCGACGCTTGCCCCCATGTTGCCTGTTGACGCCACCGTGACGCTGCTGAATCCGTGTTTCACTGCGTCAGAGAGAACCACGGTCGTTCCCCGGTCCTTGAATGAACCAGTGGGGTTGTCTCCCTCTAGCTTCATGTAGATTGATTCCCGAACATCCCTTCTCCGGACCATTGGGGTATTCCCCTCGCCCATCGATACTGAACGCTTCACGGGAATCATGGACTGATATCTCCAGACTCCGTTACCCTCGGGTTCCCAGCTCCTGTCCTCGTAATCCACTAGAACCACACTGTCGCACTTTTCGCATTTATAACGGAAATCCCTGAAGACCTCTTCGCACCTGGGACAGTAGAACATGAAATCATCTCCCGATTTGTCCTAATGACAAGAGAGTATTGATTCAGCCTTTCATTATTTTGACTGTGCGACCTCAACTCTCGAAGCGGCTTTCTAATTTCGCTGCAGATTGTGACCGCCTAGCTGAATGTATGATGGGTTGTCATTGGACCCCAATAGAATCAAGGGATGATTGTTCACTCTACATATTCGGATGACCTTCTCCGATGGCGAACCTCATCTAGCGCTCTCGTCGTTCTCCATAAGGCCGAACACGTTGCCTTCGGGGTCCTGAAACATTGCTAACCATCCGACCCCGGGGATGGCCATCTTTGCCCGCAGTATCTTTCCCCCATTGGCCTCCACTCTCTCAATGAAGTCATCTATTCCAGGCACCTCAATGGTCAAGTAGATAGGGGGAAACATTTCACTCTTTCTGGAAAGGCCACCATCAATTCCTGATTCTCCTTCTCCCGTGGAGAACATCCAATAATCCATGGGTCCCTCCCACTTAACGAAGCTCCATCCGAATACCTTCTGGTAGAACTTTATGGCGCGATCAGGATCCTCAGCACTCATGTCGAAATGATTGACTCTTGCCATCTCGAACCCTCCAATTCTTCAATTCAAGACCAGGGGTAATAAGGATTATCACGGTCTGAGAATTGAACTTCACTTATCTTCTTGATCAATATTCTCGATGATTATTTCCGCAGTCCAGACGGCTGCTCTTCCCACGAGGACTGGGCATTTTTCCTTCTTATAGGCGATATCGTCAAAATCACAGTAGACCTCTCTGTCCCAAAGGTCATAATTCTTACCAAGGTGAGCTCTTTGAATCTCCCAGCAGACCACTGACCCATATTCTTCAACGAACCTTTCAGCAAGCTGCTTGCAGAGGCGGTAAGCGACCATCCTCTTTCTCCCTTTGTCCTTGAAATCACACCTTTCCCTACCAAAGAGCATCCCAATGGCCATTGAGCATCCGGTAAGAGCCCCGCAAGTACCCCAGGTGGTGAGACCAATCCCACCAGAAAGCCCACTAGCAGATCGAAAGGTAGCGTCATCCTTGATGTCAAAGACATCTTGAAGAGCCGCCAGAGTACTCTGTGCGCACCCTCTACATTCCTTCTCATATTCGAAAGCGAGCCGGTAAACTCTGTCCAAGATCTCGTCCTTTTCCATCAGTGGCCTTGAGTGCGAAACAGAAAGAAAAACCTATCGACCCTGCGAGATTTCCTGATTTATGAGATGTGATAATCGAGCGGAATGATATAATTAAAGATTCTTGCTTGGGTGAAATACCGGTGATGAATTTGGATGATTTTGAGAAGCTACTCAACTTGCCAGACGGGCAAATCCTCGGGAGATCGGGCAATTATGCGAAAATCGATAAGGTCAGATTCTACTACGAGATTCATGGTAACGGCGAGCCGCTCGTTCTGATGCACGGTGCATGGGCTACCATCGAATCGCTTGCTTTCCAGGTGGGCCCCCTTTCCGAGCGGTTCAAAGTCATACTGGTCGAGAGGAGGGGTCACGGAAGGACTCCCGACACTCCGGGTAAGTTCACATACATGCAGGGCGCTGAGGACATGAAGAGCGTCATGGAGCATCTAGGTGTCAGGCGCGCCCACATTGTTGGCTGGAGTGATGGAGGGGTGATAGGACTCCTTATGGCCCGTCATTACTCAAAGTGCGTGAGCAGATTTGTTTGTATAAGCGGCAGCTACCACTATAGAGGGTATACCCGAGCATTCGCCAGGAGTTTTGAAGACTCCACCTCAGAATCACTGGACCCAAGGATTGGCCAGGTCTACAGGTGGACGTCCCCCGATGGGCCGGAGCACTTTCCCATAGTGTTTGAGAAGATAAAGGGGATGTCGAGTTCGCATCCTCGGTACCCAAAGAGGGAACTGGAGACGATCCGGGTCCCCACTCTGATCATGTCAGGTGACGCTGATATTGTAAGTCTCGAGCACTCCGTGAATTTCTTCAAGGGGTTGCCTTGTGCTCAGCTTTCGATCGTGCCCGGCACAACACATATGCTTCCCATGGAGAGACCGGGTCTTGTCAATTCCCAGATCGCCCAGTTCTTGGAAGCTGAAAGCATTGAGAGGGCAAGTGGGGATATATTCATAAATTAAGATAAAAGGATGCGTTGGAGGTATCGGACTAGAACTTCTAATCGAGACCACCATACGATCTGACATGCTCCCATGCACTCTTGAGCCGTGGGGGTGTTCTCTCATCTTTATATATCGCGGGGTCAGATCTTCCGAAAAACTCTCGATCTTCGCCGATTGGACAGACCTTTATGCAAATGCCACATGGTGATGTGGACTTCTTGTGAAGGGAGTCGCTCCAAGCTGTGCATCTATCCTTAATGGTGAGAGCTTGAGGATAATACCCCTCGATGAGAGCTTTGGTAGGACATGACTCCACACACCTCATGCATCTGATGCAGAGTTCCTTCTCCATAATTGGATCAGAGGGAAGCTCTGCCGAGGTCAACACCGAGACAAACCTCACCCTTGGTCCATATTCCTTCGTGAGCAACATGTTGTTGATACCGAAAGTCCCGAGTCCGGCTAGAAGTGCAGCATGACGATGGGAAAAGAAAGCAATAGGATTATGCTTGAGAACCTCCAGACTACCGTATCCATCCCTTGGTATCCAGATTGAAGGATGTCCCCTTTCATTCAACATGTTGGATAGAAGGTAACCCTGTTGGTCAAGAATGGAGTTGACCGTCCTGTAGAGCTCGTGATAGTGTATGGATGGAGTGGTCTCCAGGATCGGAAGCGTTATGGGCAATCCTAGAACGATCACGGATCGAGCCTCAGGTAAGATGGATTCTGGATAGAATTCCTCCGGCATCCAGGGCAAGAATGGTGGGTCCTCCCAGCGATCGACCGAGGCGACACCCATAATAGGAATATCTAATCTAACGCACCTGGCCTTGATTTCGCTCTTGAGATGAGAATCCATTGTAATATGAGAATGTCACAGTGAATGATATATTTGTTGAGTTATGGATTCATGAATAACAGATCAGAACACTCAAGTCCTTGGCAATATTGATGATGTTGGAATTGACTCAAATACTAGCTAGATTGAAGAAGTATGTAATTTTATCAAATGAATTAATGGAGGTGCGGGGGGAGGGATTCGAACCCACGGACTCCTATGAGACAGGATGTCTCAGACGGAAAATGATCCGCTCTTAAGTCCTGCGCCTTTGGCCAAGCTTGGCTACCCCCGCAGTTTGTGCGATGATTGAAGGCAGGATATTTCACCTTTTCCGAAATCATTCTCTGCTACTACGCTTGGAAAGCAACTTATCTAGCCTCGAAGAGAGTACATCCTCTAGATTCGGGTGTCCAATCTCGCTGAGCTCGTACCTCACCCTGACAACGGGCTTGTTCACGTCGATCACCCTGCGGAGGTCAATAGGTGTTCCAGAGACCACCACATCACAATCGGCCCGGTTGATGGTTTCCTCCAGATCCTTCACCTGGTCCCTACCATAGCCCATCGCGGGAAGAACCTTTTCCATATGAGGATACTTTCTGAATGCGTTGAGTATGGAATCGACCGCGAAGGGACGAGGGTCGATTATCTCTGACGCACCGAAGTTCTCTGCCGCGAAGGTCCCCGCTCCATACTTCATCTCGCCATGGGTGACGGTCGGTCCGTCCTCTACAACGAGTACGCGCTTCCCCCGGATAAGCTCAGGTTCATCAACGTACATGGTGGATGCTGCCTCGATGACGATCGCAGAGGGATTCAAACTCTCGATGTTGTTCCAAACAGTCAGGATATTATGCCGGTCGGCTGTTTGGATCTTGTTGATTATGACCACATCGGCCATCCTGAGATTGGTCTCCCCTGGGTGATAATTCACCTCATGCCCTGGCCTGTGTGGGTCAGCCACCACGATGTGGAGATCTGATCTATAGAAGGGTGTGTCATTGTTCCCACCATCCCATATGATGATGTCAGCCTCCTTCTCCGCTTCCCGGAGTATCCTTTCATAGTCCACTCCAGCATAAACGATGATGCCCTTGTCAATGAGCGGTTCGTACTCCTCTCTCTCCTCTATGGTGCATTCGTGATAATCGAGGTCTTCAGGGCTTGCAAACCTCTGAACTGCCTGCTTCACCAGATTTCCATATGGCATCGGGTGCCTTACGGCTACTACCTTGAGACCTCGTTTTCCCAGGATATCGCTTATCTTCCTGGAGGTCTGGCTCTTCCCGCTTCCGGTTCTGACAGCACAAACAGATATCACCGGGACGCTCGACTTCAGTACGATCTTTGTATTGCCCATCAGCCTGAAATCCGCTCCACTGCAGAGGATCCAGGAAGCCTTGTGCATGAGCTCCAAATGAGAAATGTCGCTGTATGCGAAAACGACCTGCTCAACACGATGCTCCCTGATGAGACCAGGGAGATACTCCTCTGGAAATATCGGGATTCCCTTTGGATAGAGCCTTCCAGCAAGCTCTGCCGGATAGCATCGGCCCTCAATATTCGGTATTTGGGATGCGGTGAAGGCCACAACCTCATAGATCTCATTGTCCCTGAAGTAGGTGTTGAAGTTGTGAAAGTCCCTTCCTGCCGCCCCCATGATGATGACCTTGATCCTTACCATAGGTTCACCTCAATTCATTCGATGTCGATTTGGAGATTGAACTGTATTCTATTTCTCTTTTGGTACAGTCATGGGACTCGAATAGAACAATATTCTATTAAGGATGGATGACCATAGAATACGACTGACATCCGTGTCTATCGGCGAGATCATAGCTATTGAGAAGCTTACCTAGGCAACTGAACAGAATATGGAATATTGTCGACCTTTTTCCTAAAACGGCAGGAAGATTTGTTTACCCCGAAGACTATTCCCATGCCTATGAGCTACCGCATCCCCTCCGAAGAAGTACTGGCTGATGCGATAAGTGCTGTCCTTCGAAAGCGCCCGATGGTGGGCTCGCAGCGAAAACTCACCCGCCTTGTTATCAGGGAGCTGAAAAGCATCGATGAAGATTATACGGCTAGCGAGGAGAGGATCAGGAGGGTGGCGATAGACAGCGGAGCTGCCAAGATAGATATCCACTGCAGAGAAGGCGAGGAGAAGAGCAGGTATAGCAGATGTCCAGTATGCGGTTCTAAAATGCGGCGGATCAGGAACGAAACCATTTTCGGAGGGACGGTTACCCTTGGATACAAATGCACCCGATGCCCTTACTGGACGGGGCTGAAGCGCAGGGTTCCCGTGAGATATGTGTTCTATGGAGATGGTTACAAAAAGGTGGCGGAATACGAGAATACCGCCAAGATTGATGATTAAAGCTATTTCGCCCTCAATGCACCTCTTTTAAGAAGACAATCCCAGTTGTTAAATACAACGGCCAGGAATCTAATGTGCATGTGTGAATCAACAGTCTACCTCGATGAGGAAGGGGAGGTGACCGAGGTGATGCAGGACGTCACCCGGATAGTGATGGAGGGTTCCTCGGTCAGACTTACCAACATCATCGGTGAGCAGATTGTTCTGGAGAACATTCGCTTTAAGGAGGCAAACCTCCTGAGCCATGGCCTCGTTTTCGAGCGTGTGTAGATGGCTCTCAAGATCGCGGTATCTGGAAAAGGTGGGGTGGGTAAGACCACCGTTGCAGGGATCCTGGCGAGACTCATCGGTCGAGAAGGGAAGGACATTCTGGTCCTGGATGCGGATCCAGCATCGAACCTGGCCAGTGCTATTGGCATTCCCAACAGCGTGAGCTCCCAAATCACTCCTCTCTCCAAGATGCTAGATATGATCGAGGAGAGAACGGGTGTAAAGCCAGGCTCTGGATATGGAGGGATGTTCAAGATGAACCCAAAGGTGGATGACCTCGCTGAGAAATTCGCAATCGAGGGCAAGGACGGGGTTCAACTCCTTGTGTTAGGAACCATAAAGACCGGTGGTGAGGGTTGTTTCTGCCCTGAGAGCGCCCTCCTCAAGAGCCTCTTGAAACACCTTGTCCTGGAGGAGAATCAATATCTCATAATGGATATGGAGGCAGGGCTGGAGCATCTTGGAAGGGGAAGCTCCAAACACATGGATGTAATGATAATCGTGGTGGAGCCCGGAATGCGATCAGTGGATATCGCGGTCACCATCAAAGGTCTTGCCAAGGAGATAGGCATCAAGAATGTCCTGGCAGTCATCAATAAGGTTCACTCAAAGGAAGCATCAATCATAGTGAAGGAGCGACTCAGGGACAATGACATCCAGGTACTAGCAGTCATACCATTCAACACTGTGTTGGTGGAGGCTGATCTGAGAGGCATATCCCCCATGGATATCGAAGGAGCAGAGGATGTGGTCGCGGAGATATCGAAGATGCGAGGGACATTGGAGTCCCTTGAGGATTAAGCCTACCTGTTCAGAACACGCCTAGCCAAGAACCATCCTAGTAGGAGAAATGCTCCAGCAAAGACAACCAATCCCAGGATATCTACGGGCAGATCGTAGATGGGTTGAGGATCCTCAAACACCAGTTGCCGAATTCCATCCGCAGCCCAAGTAATTGGGTTCAGATTTGCCACGCTCCTCAACCAGTCGGGCATGAACGAGGTCGGGAAAAGTGCGGCTGACGCGAACATGATGGGCAGGTTGAGTAGATTTATCACGCCGATCAGAGTCTCCTGATTCTCGATGGTTAGAGCGATCGTGGTGAAGATGGCGGCGAACCCCAATGCGAGCAGAGCCAGTATCACGACCATCAATAGCAGTTCGATGATTCCAAAGCCAGAACCAAGTTCGAGCCCCACCAAACCGGGTATGAATGCAAAAGCCAAGGCGATTATGAAGATGATTAGCGACTGAATGAGCGCTCTTGTCACCGAAGACAGAACCCTTGACATTGGTATAATACCCCTCGGGATCGGGGCCACCTGAAGCTTGGTCAGGAAGCCGAACCTCCTATCCCATACCACAGACATACCGCTGAACATGCAGGTGAAGAGAACCATGACGCACAGCATGCCTATGGCCATGAACGAGAAGTAGTTGGGTGCGCCGGCAAAGAGATTCTGGACCATATCGGGAGGGATGCCCGGCCCCATCGCCAGCTCCTCCAACCTAAACGCTTGTCCGAACAGACCTAACCATACCAGAGGCATCATCATCGTCATGAAGACCTGTACCTTGACCCGATACCAGTGCTTTAGCTCCCTGACCGTCAAGGCCATGGTTTCTCTGAGCATCTCAGCGCCTCCTCCGAGACTGCATAGCTCTGGCCATTCTTTGACCGCGGTCCTGTACTGATGACTGCATGGCATCTCTTAGGGATCGGCCAGTGTACTCCATGAAGACCTGGTCCAGGTTGGGCTGGCTAATGTTCACGGACTTGACGGCCACTCCTTGATCCCATAGAATCTTGAGTACGCTGGGAGCCACGTTCTCTCCGCTTGTCACCTTTATCCTGTATTTCCCTTCCGAAAATTGGACCTCGATGACGCCCTCAAGACCAGAGATTGAGTCGGAGCCATCGACCTCGCTCTCGACACTGACCTCTATGACGTCACCACCCAGACTTGCCTTGAGTTGTCTAGGAGAATCCAGGGCCACGATCTTCCCGTGATCGATGATCGCTATCCGGTCGCAAAGGGAGTCCGCTTCCTCAAGATAGTGGGTGGTGAGGAAGATAGTCGTGTTGTGCTTTTTCTTTAGGTCCATGATGTGTTCCCACATAGCTGCTCGGGTCTGGACATCGAGCCCTAGTGTAGGTTCGTCCAGGAAGAGGACCTTGGGGTGATGTACCAATCCTTCTGCAAGTTCTAATCTCTTCCTCATCCCA
Source organism: Methanomassiliicoccales archaeon (assembly GCA_013415695.1). NCBI lineage: Archaea > Methanobacteriati > Thermoplasmatota > Thermoplasmata > Methanomassiliicoccales > Methanomassiliicoccales archaeon. The sequence continues at coordinate 29,958 of JAAEEP010000001.1, forward strand.
CCAGAGTAGGTCTTCACCATTCTATCCTCGGCGTCTGTAAGACCCACCAGGTCAAGGAGGCCTTCAACCCTCTTGATGAGTTCCTCTTTGGGAACCTTATAGAGATCGCCCTGGAGGATCATGTTTTCCCTCCCAGTGAGATCGTCGTCAACGGTGAGGTCCTGAGGTACAAGACCGATCACATTGCGGACATCGTGGGCTTCCTTCACTATGTCATGCCCTACCACCTTTGCGTTGCCAGAAGTTGGTTTGATCAAGGTCGTAAGCATGGAGATTGTTGTGGTCTTGCCCGCCCCGTTGGGCCCCAGGAAACCGAATATCTCGCCCTCATTCACTTCGAAGGAGATGTCATCGACCGCCCTTACGGAGCCGTTGTAGACCTTCACAAGATTCTTCACCTGGACTATTGCGACCATTTGACAATCTCCTTTAGGGGTGATGCGAAGGGAGAGTTTGCTTATAAGATTTTTCAGAGTGGGAATAAGCGAAAAGATAATTCCAATGAATGCTTAACGAAAACACACAAGCTTTATGGATGAGAACACCATTGAGCGAAAAGGTTGAAACATGAGGCTCTGGGACTTCGGTAGACTTCAGGGTAACAAGGTCAAGATCAGCGATAAGCTAGGGGGACCCCTGGGGCTGGTCGATGGAAGCCAGGTGTTCAGCACAGTTTTCAGGTACTCTTACAACGGATCGAAGAGTTATGAGATAGTATTATCCACATTCGGACCAGAGAACTATCGAACGATCTGCCAGGCTACATTCTACATGCTGGACGCCCCTGGAGCATGTGCCTCCATATCAAGATTCCTTGGAGAAAGGAACATCGACATACTTAACTCGGTATCGTTGAGCATGATCTCTGATGTCTGCATGGTATGGAAGATGCTTGTCGACCTCTCATATTACGGCGATGAGGAGGACCTCAAGGCCGAGTTCGAAAGATTGAAGGTGGAGGGCATTCCTCAACTCGAGAAGGTTGACGCCTTAGAGATAGAACCCTCTCGCATTTCTGACAGGTACACCAAGGGAGTCGCGCCTGCGAGCTCCTCAGTAAGAACGAAGGTGGTGCGCAAACTGACCAAGACCCCTTCGAGAATAAAGGACGGGTGGTACGAGATACCTCAAGACCATCTGGAGATGTTCGATGACCTTCGTGAAAACCAACCCCTGATGATGGTGGGCGATACGGATTCGTGGGTACTTTCAATTACATTTCTCAAGCCAGAGACCGAACTTGTCGAGATCGGTTTCGTTATACCGGACAGGCCAGGAGCCATTAATGAGATCACTGAGGAGTTGGCCAGACTTAATATCAATCTGGTTTCGGTGTATACCAAGGTGCTGGTCTACTACGAAAGAATGACGCTAGTGGTCGTCTCTGACATTAGTCGATGCCCCATGGAACTAGAGGATCTGAAGTCTTCCCTAGAGAGCTACATCTCCTCCCTGAGGGGCAGTTATGAACTCTCCTCCTTCGCAAAGATCGACTTCTAATATGAACTTCATAGACGATACTTCGCCATGTTAATTATTATTTATCGTCAAATGACGATTCCTGTTCTGTCAATTAGCACACCTGAAAATGTAAAAGTCATGCCTGGCAGGTTGAAATAAACCCTATGGGTAGGCCAGCTTTCAAGTTATTGGGCAGTTCATAGTATAATTCATACGAAGTTTCTATTAAATTTTCATGTTGCTTGAACAAGCATAATAATTCGAATACCTTTTTCGGAACCTACCAATCTTCGACAAAGAACGAGAGAGTTTAAGTATTACTCGCTCGATAGTCCTAAACGTGTTAAGTATTAACACACGTAAACATATTGCAGGCGAATCCCCATGAATGACGATGCCCCTGCCCCCGTTGATGAAGCACCCTTGCGAGAAGATCGGGTTTATTGGATTGATCCAGCTTACGGTAGGCAATCATGGTGTTTCGCCATTATAGATGGTGTCTTAGGGCCATTTGCTCATGTTTCCGATCGTGAAGTGTATATTTGGTGTGTATGAGGTATTCCCATGGAGGCTGAAGAGAAAGTTCGAACGAAGGATTTGGTGGGTAAAACCTGCGAGGAGAAGAGCTGTGATGAAGCGACCCAATCCGGATTGGCCATAGCCAAAGAGAAGGCCATAGAGACGGCATGGGACAGATTCGAGGAGATGCTCCCTCAGTGTGGTTTTGGGGAGCTTGGTATTTGTTGCCGCAACTGCCTGCAGGGTCCTTGCAGAATAGACCCCTTCGGAGGAAAGCCAGATAAAGGTATCTGCGGGGCGAGGGATTACACCATCGTTGCCAGGAATGTCATAAGGATGATTGCGGGGGGTGCAGCCGCTCACTCTGGTCACGGAAAGCACATAGCGGAGACCGTGGTCAAGATGCTGGAAGGAAGGGCACCAGCCTATAAGATCAAGGATGAGGAGAAGCTGATCAAGGTTGCCAAGAGGCTGGGAGTCGATACCGAAGGTAAGGATATCAACGATCTGGCATGGAAAGTGGTGGATCTTGCCCTTGAGGACTTTGGCCGGTACAAGCATGAGTACACCAAGTACACAATTTCAACTATCACAGAGGAAAGGATCAACCTTTGGAAGAGGTTGGGGGTAATGCCTGTGAATATTGAGCAGGCAATCAGCGACGTCATGCACCGCACGACCATGGGTTGCGATGCGGATCCCGTCCCAGTGCTTTTCGGGGGGATAAGGTGTGCGATAGCCGACCTGACAGGCGAGCAAATCTCAACGGACCTTTCAGACATTCTGTTCGGTACTCCCAGATTGGTGAAGACCTATGCAAATCTCGGTTGTTTAGACGCCAAGAAGATCAACATAGCCATCCATGGACACAACCCCGTTCTCAGCGATGTTCTCGTGGACGTCGCCAGAGAAATGGAAGATGAGGCAGTCAAATCTGGAGCCGAGGGGATCAACATAGTGGGGATCTGCTGCACTGGTAACGAGACCTTGATGAGAAAGGGAGTCCCCATGGCCTCCAACTTCGCTTCCCAGGAGCTGGTCCTTGCCACTGGAGTCGTCGATCTTATCGTTGCGGATTATCAGTGCATCATGCCATCATTATCGGAAATATGCTCCTGCATGCCCACCAGCGTGGTTACCACCATGTCCAACGTTCGCCTCCCTTACGACACGCACGTCCAGTTCCGGGAGGAGGATGCGGAGGTCAGCGCAAAGGCCATCATTAGACAGGCGATTAAAGCCTTCAAGGGAAGGGATCACAAACAGGTCAGCATACCGGATACAAAGAACGAGGTCATTGCCGGATTCAGCCTGGAGCAGATTGAAGAGCTATGCGGGAAATTCGATGAGGACGACCCACTGATGCACATCGTGGGCAAGATTAAAGATGGTACGATCAGAGGCATATGCCTGATGGCAGGATGCAACAACCAGACCGTGCAGCATGACTTTAACCATATCACAATCGCTGAGGAGCTTCTCAAGAACGATGTGTTGCTGATCGCCACCGGTTGTTCGGCCTCGGCATTCGCCAAGCGTGGACTGATGTCCTCTGATGCAACGGAAAGATACGCTGGTGAGGGGTTGAAATCCTTCATCAAGGAGCTTGGCGGGGCCAATGGAGTGGACCTTCCCCCAATCTGGCACATGGGATCCTGCGTTGACAACAGCAGAGCAGCAAATTTCGCAACCCAGCTGGCAAAGAGGCTTGGGGTGGACGTCCACGAGATCCCCTTCTCAGCATCCGCTCCTGAGGCTAACCACGAGAAGGCTGTGGCTATCGGTACATGGGCCGTGGCCATGGGATTGCCCGTTCATGTCGGGACCATCAATTACATCTACGGCTCATCGCTGGTCACCGAGGTTCTTGAGAACACCGCAAGGGATGTCTACGGAGGGTATTTCATCTTCGAGAGGAACCCCAAGAAAGCAGCGAAGAAGCTGCTCAACGTCCTCGAGTACAGAAGATGGATACTGGGCTTGGAGAACCACTACGTGAGGGAGACGAGACCCAAGATATCTCAGGAAAGGTTGTACGAGATGGCAATCGAGGGCGCCATCATTGCCGCGGGATATGCAGACCAACTGCTTGGCACGGCCATCGAGAAGTACGGTTACGATCAGGTCATCGAATACCCGGCCACCGGGTACGAGCTTCCTTCAATATATGCATGGGATGGAAGGGATGTTGGCACCCTGGGGGATCTGCCCGGAGCTCTAGGAGACGTTCGCAGCAAGGTGAAGAATGAGCCGTCATTCGAGAATGCGCTCATTGCTGGTGAGGTCACCATGATCTCTGCCGAGATCGTCGAGGCGCTCAAGTATATCGAGTCTGCCAATCCCTACGAGGGAACGCCATATTGCGGCTTCGTACCTGATCGCGTTCTCAGGGAGCTGGGAATAGCCTTTGTGGATGATACAATCCCGGGAGCTGCCGTGCTGGTAGGGACTGCCGAGGACCCAAAGGAACTGGTGAAAGTAGTTAGGGATTGTCAAAACAAGGGAATGCTGATAATCGCGACCTTCGACATCATCAGGCAGCTGAGGGACGAGAATATCCAGATGGGACTGGACATAATGCTTTACCCCGTTGGAGAGTTCACTCAGGCCATACACGGATTGAACTTCGCTATTAGGGCGGCACTATCCTTCGGCGGAGTGCAAAGAGGCGACAGAGAGAGGCTATATAAATACCTGTCAAAGAGGCCAAAGGTATTCGTGCTCCAGATGGGTCCCATGGACCACATCAAAGTTGCGGCGGAGTTCGCGGTGCTATTCAATGGTTCTCCCACTATCACCGACCAGGACATCGAGGAGATACCCGATAAGTTCGTGGTCGAAAAGGACTATGGGAAGCTCATCCAGAAGGCCATAGAGGTCAGAGACATTAAGGTCAAACTGTCCCCTGTTGACATTCCCGTAGCCTATGGACCTGCCTTCGAAGGCGAGACCGTTCGCCGACCCCAGACATATGTGGAGGCCGGAGGAGCGGCCAAGACATTGGCTTTCGAGCTGCTCAAGCTCCGCCCAGAAAGTGATGTGGAGGATGGACGAATCACCGTGATTGGGAAGGATGTCGATGAGATGGAAGAGGGATCCTCTACTCCGCTAGGCATTTTCGTGGAAGTCTACGGAAAGAAGATGCAGGAGGATTTCGAGTCAGTACTCGAGAGAAGGATCCATCAGTTCATCAATTTCGGAGAGGGTTGCTGGCACACGGGCCAGCGTAATATACTCTGGATAAGATTGAGCAAGAGTTCGGTGGCAGCTGGACTGAGGTTCAAGCATTTTGGTGATATCCTTATCACAAAGATCAAGGAGGATTTCGGTAACATCGTCTCCAGGGTGCAGGTGACCATAATCACCGAAGAGGAAGAGCTCAAGAAGAGACTCCCAGAGGCCTTGGAGACCTTCGAAGCTAGAGATGCCAGGATAGCGGGGCTTGTCGACGAATCGGTGGACATATTCTACACTTGCACGCTTTGTCAGAGCTTCGCTCCAGATCACGTCTGTGTGGTGACCCCTGAGAGGTTAGGATTATGCGGAGCCATAAACTGGATGGACGCCAAGGCCAGCAATGAGATCACTCCGACAGGGCCCAATCAGCCTATCATCAAGGGAGAGGTCATCGATGCGGAAAGGGGTCAGTGGAAGGGGGTCAACGATGCAGTGTTCGAGTTCTCCCACCACAAGCTCTCGGTGTTCAACGCCTACACCATGATGGAAGAGCCCATGACCTCCTGTGGTTGTTTCGAGTGCATAGTGGGCATGACGGCCGATATGCAGGGAGTCATAATCGTCAATAGGGAGTTCCCCGGAATGACCCCCATCGGAATGAAGTTCTCCACCCTCGCAGGTTCTGTTGGTGGAGGCAAGCAGACCCCAGGATTCATAGGGGTTGGAAGGAAATATATTACGAGCAAGAAGTTCATACCCGCGGATGGAGGCTTCTTCAGGATAGCCTGGATGCCCAAGGAACTCAAGGAGTCCCTCTTGAACGAACTCAAGGCCAGGGCGGAGGAGCTGGGAGCCCCAGACTTCGTAGACAAGATCGCGGACGAGACAATCTGTACGGATGCCGAGGGGCTCATGGAGTGGATGATGAAGGTAGATCACCCAGCACTCCAGATGCTTCCCCTCATCTCCTGAAAATCCTAAGGAGGATAGTTGATGGTAGTGCCCATACCCAAAGAGAAATGGTCAGGTAAAATCGGTGAGGTCAGGCTAGGCGCCACCGCCGAAGACGGAGGAAATAGGGAAAAGAACGCCATAGTGGGAGGGCAGACAGGGATGCCCTTCCTATCGTATGAGAATGAATATCCGAACCGCCCTGCTCTTGCAGGGGAGGTCGTCGACTCTCTCGAGCAATTCCCAGAGCTGGCGGTACAGGAGTTCGGAGATGCCGCGAAAGATCCAGTGGAGTGGGCAAAGAGATGGGTCGAGGAATACGGTGTGGACCTGATCTGTCTTCGACTTATCTCTACGAACCCCGAGGAAGAAGATACTTCGTCGGAGGAGGCGGCTCAACTCGTCAAGAGGATGCTTGAATCAGTACCGGTTCCTCTAGTAATCTATGGATGCGGCCATGAGGAGAAGGACGCCAAGACCATGGAATTGGTGAGCAACATCGGTGCTGGAGAGAGGTTGCTGTTGGGGCACGCCGAGGAGGATGCTTACAAATCCATATCCGCTGCGAGCATGGCCAATGGACACTCTATCATTGGCTTCTCGAATCTTGACATCAATCTGGCAAAGCAAATCAATATTCTACTCACTGATTTCGGCGTGAAGCTGGATGATATCGTAGCCGATCCATTGATGGCCGCACTGGGCATGGGTCTGGAGTATTCTTACTCCGTTAATGAGAGGATCCGATTGGCAGCCCTCATGGGCGATAACATGCTTCAGATCCCGATGATATGCGACGCCTCAGTGGCTTGGGAGGCAAGGGAAGCCACGGACGATAACCCAGCGTACGGGGATGTCAATGAAAGAGCGCTCTGGTGGGAGATCACCACTGGATTGGCAGCACTCATATCAGGCGCGGATATCCTCATATTGCGAAATCCAAGAGCGGTGGGGGTTATCAACGAACTGGTCGCCGATCTCATGGGAGGTGACTGAATTGCCGACGGCTATAGAGATATTCAAGCTGTTGCCCAAGACCAATTGTGGCGAATGTGGGTTCCCCACTTGCCTCGCCTTCGCCATGCAACTTGCAAACCAGAAGGTGAAGCTGGATGAATGCCCATATGTCTCAGATAACGCCAAAGCTTCCCTGGAGGCATCGGCGGCCCCCCCTATCAGATTGATCAAGATCGGAACAGGGGATGGTACCGTAGAGATCGGGGACGAGACCGAGCTGTTCAGGCACGAGAAGAAGTTCTTCCACCCTGTGGCCTATGCGCTCTCGGTTTCAGACTCACTCTCCGAGGATGATGTCAAGGCCAAGGTCGAGAAGGCCAATGCTCTGCAGTTCGAGAGGGTTGGCCAGATGATGATCATGGACATGGTGGCAATCAGAAATGACTCCGGAGATGCGGCCAAATTCGCTTCGGCAGTGGAGATTGCCTCATCTGCGACAGAGAAGCCGCTAATTCTGCTCTCCAATGATGCTGGAGCCATGAGTGATGCCGCCTCGAAGGTGGCTTCCAGGAAGCCGTTGCTCCACTGCGCGACTCATGAGAACGCTGAGGATATGGCCGCGGTGGCCAAGGAACTTACATGCCCCCTTGTGGTGAAGAGTGAGAACGGTCTGGATGGCCTTGCAGATCTTGTAGTAACTGTCAAAGGCTGCGGTGTGGAGGACATGGTACTGGACTTTTCCCCCAAATCGCTGAAAGATCTGCTTGAGAAGAACACCATCATCAGGAAGCACTCGGTCAAGAAGACGTTCAGAGGGTTGGGTTATCCCACGATGGTGGACACCTCAGGAAGCGATAAGGCACTGGCTATGGGGCTCATCGCCACCATGAAGTATGGGAGCATCGTGGTCTTCGACGAGCTTGCTCCGGAGCATGCTCTACCTCTGTACGTACTGAGGCAGAATATATTCACGGATCCGCAAGTACCAATTCAGGTGAAGCCAGATATCTACCCCATAAACAACCCGGGTGAGGACGCCCCGCTGATGTTCACCACGAACTTCTCACTGACATACTTCACTGTGATGGGCGACATAGAGAAGAGTAAGGTTCCAGTGTGGCTACAGGTCGTAGATACCGAAGGACTCTCGGTGATGACAGCCTTTGCGGCAGGCAAGCTCACTCCTGAGACCGTGGCTAAGGCATTGAGCGATTCGGACGCATATCAGAAATCCAAGAACGGAAAGATCATCATACCTGGAATGGTCACCAGAATGAGCGGGAAGCTTGAGGAGCTCACAGATCTCAAGGTGGTTGTTGGTCCGAGGGAGTCGAGCGGAATTCCCAAGCTGTTGAAATCGCTTTGATCCGGATCAGCGAAGCAGCAGTGCGAGTTCCCTAACGGCTCGCAGAGCCTTGCTGGTGCTATCGAGTGAGGTGAGGGGCTCACCTACAATGGTGAGTTCCTCCACCTGCCTATCGATAGGGATGTAGATAACATCACTGAAGCCCGCGGATCCGATGGCCTCCTTCAACGCCGGGGGGATATCCTTTGGAGCCCTGTTGACAATGAGGATATTCTTCCTTATCTCAATGTCCATGTTGGATGCCAGATCCCTGAGTCTCGCCGCTGTTTCGATGCCGATCTTTGTTGCGTCAGAGATCAACACCAGGGCATCCATTCTCCTCGTCGTTCTCCGTGAGAGATGTTCCATTCCAGCCTCGTTGTCGATGACCACGAGGCTGTAATCCTCCATCAGCTCATCCATGAATGTCCGAAGGATATTGTTGATATAGCAGTAGCAGCCAGGACCCTCAGAACGGCCCATGGTCAGAAGGTCGAAGCTATCTCCTTCTTGAAGAGCAAGCCCAATGTGATAGCGCACGTATTCCTGCTTGCTCATGCTGGCTGGAATCTCATCGGCGTTCTCCAACATCTTCTCGCGAAGGCCACCGATGGTGGTCCCAACATCTACCCCCAGCTTCTGTCCGAGGTTGGAATTAGGATCCGCATCCACCGCAAGGATCACCTCTCCAGAACGCTCATGGAGAACTCTCACCAACAAGGAAGATATGGTGGACTTTCCAACACCGCCCTTTCCCGCAATAGCGATGACGTAAGACACTACTGGCCCTCCAGTTTGAAGTGTTCCCTGAGGCGCTCAGAGACTTCGACCAGAGTGTGGAGCACCTTTTCTGATGTGTGCTCGTCCATTCCTCCCAACCCGCACTGTGGGGTAATCATCGAGCGGGTAACTAGAAGATCCTCGTCAATCCCTTTGTTCACAAGCGATTGAATGCACTGGATTCCAATTTGTGTGAGTGAATCTACCGTTTCCTCCAAGAAGGCCTCTTCCAGATTAGGAATCAACCCCCATGCCAATGCGCCTCCGCTGCTGAGAAATGAATCCACCTCCTTGGGGTAAAGAGATATTGTGTACCCGTACTCGTAGGCGTCAAGAGAGAGGATATCAACCTCTGTAGACATGATCGTTGGCCAGTCGGTGTTACCGCAGCAGTGGGTGGCCACTGTTCCTCTCAAGCCTTCGGCGACCTCGTCTATCCATCGTATGGCATCTTCTGGCTTGATGCTTGCGAAAGGGGTGCCCATGAGCGAGAGGGAGGGCTCATCTATGAAGATGATGGTCCTTTCACACTTCTCCCGAAGTTTCTCCTCCTGCCACCTGGCCATCATGTTCAAGCCTTTCCTAATGATCTCACAGTATGCGTCATCATAAAGTGCTGAGCGACCATCCTGATCGAATATCTGGAGTCCAGTGCTCACGGGTCCAGTCACCTGGCCTTTCAATGCCATTACGCCATCGGGGAGGTCCCTTGATAGGAGTTCAAAGAATCCAGCGAAGTAATCCCTGTTGTATGTGAATGCTTCGACGTTCTCGTTGATAACGTCTATGTAGAATGATTCGGGGTCATATTCTCTGAGATCAACAACGACCTTCTTCCGCTCGGAATCCACATTTACCCCTGGCAATGGATAGGCGTATTGGGCGTACATGTTCTCTTTGAATCCCCTTGCCGGTAGCTGAGGCCAGAAAGGAACTGCCCTTATCTCCTTGAGAATCAGGTCTACTGCCCTGGCTGGGTCAGAATGCGGTAATGAGCCTATACAGGTAGGAGTGAAATTCCAGGTCACGAGCTGCAACATCCGAATCTCGTCCTTTAAACCTTTTTGGAACTTTTGAAGACGATACATCGTACCAAAACGATGACTGATGGAAAAGTATTAATTCTCTATAACACGAGCGATTCTCTACTTAAGAGGGGGATAGAGGGGAAAGGAAATGCCTAGGTGCCCGTTCTGTGGGACCTTCATCTTCAAGGATGATTGGTCCGGCAGATGTCCGTGTGGGGAAGAACTTCCCGACAACATAAGCGAATATACGAGGGAGCGTTGCCCATTTTGGGCAACGTTCCCTTACCCAGTCAGTCCATCGGACTCGATTAACCTCGAAGAATGGGTCAGTACAAATATACATTGAATTCATCGATTGGCTGGGTCTTTTTCTAAATTGTTCGGATCATTATGATGGATAAACAAGTTATTATCGTCAATTGCCGTGTAACCTCGTCGATAGTCGTACGATAATTATTTAATCGATGCGGAACAGAAAGTCAGGTTTGTATGCCGAGATGTCCATTCTGCAAGGAATTCTCATACGGTGAAACCGGACCGTATATCTGCGGTTGTGGAGAGGCCCTCCCGGAGATGGTGTATAACTACCGGAGGGAGCGCTGTATCTGTGGAAAAACCGTCGAGTTCCAACCGATGGAGTTCAATCTCAACCAGATGTTTCCAGCATCTTTCTGACATTCGGAAACTTGCTGATGTCAGTGTGGGGAAGGAACAGCGAGGATGAGAACTCATCGAAGAAAGCTTGTGTCGTGCTCAGCTCGAAGTAGGTCATCCTCTCGTGTACCATGCTGGCTTCCCTCCTCTTCGTCTCTGAAAGAAGGGTAAGCCTGGCCCCAGCGAGGGCTCCATTACCCAGGAACACGAACTTGTCTTCTGGGAGATCGGGGAGCAATCCTATCACAGTTGCCTTCCCGATGTCCAAGTAATTTCCAAACCCACCGGCCACGAAGACCTGGCTAAGATCCTCGAAGGCAAGATCAACGCTCTTGAGGAGAACGCTGGCTGCGGCATAGACCGCGGCCTTGGTTCGGATGATGTTCTGAATGTCGTTGTCGGTGATTATGATGTCTCCTCTTCTTCCATCTGGGCAATCCGGGCTTCCGCCGTCAACCGCGGTCTCTTCTGCCCAGGCCACCACGAACTCAGAGCCTTCATCCCCCATTCGAACTCGAGGATTGTTCAGGTCCTGTATGCGTCCCTTCTTGTCAACCACTCTGTTCTTGAACATCTCAGCGATCAGGTCGATAAGCCCCGACCCGCAGATGCCGATAGGCTTTCCGCCTCCGATAGTGGTGTACTCAATTTCGCCTTGTTTGAGCTGAATGGAATCGATGGCTCCCATCATAGCTCTCATCCCATGAGCTACTTCTCCGCCTTCGAAAGCAGGCCCTGCGCTGCAGGAGCAGGCGACCATCCAATCTCTGTTTCCAAGAACGATCTCACCATTAGTACCCACGTCTATGAGCAAAGAGGTCTCCAGTGAAGTATGAAGTTCAGAAGCCAGAACGTCAGCTATTATGTCCCCTCCCACATAACTAGCCCTTCCGGGTACGAAGTAAACTGGGGCTTGAGGGAGTATCTCGATTCCAACATCGCCAGCTCGCAAGATCGGTGGAAGGTTGGTCAAAGGTACGTAGGGATCGTAGCGGATTCCTCGAGGGTCCAAACCAAGGAGTAGGTGGATCATTGTGGTATTCCCCGCCACAGAAATTGAGGAAATATCGTCCCCGGTCAGGTTGCATTCTTCTCGAGCTTTGATATCAACCTGGATCTTACTTATGAGTGCGTTTATTGTGTCCAGCACAAGGCGTTGGGGCCTTTCCACACTGCGATCTTCGCAGAAAGCGATTCGAGAAAGCACGTCCTCTCCGCAGACGATCTGCTTGTTGTAATCTGACGCCTGAGACAGAACCTCGCCATTGCGCATATCGATCAGAGCTGCCACGACTGTGGTGGTTCCTACGTCCACCGCAAGACCAAGTTCTCTCAGGCACTCACCGGGTCTGATGTCAATGAGATTGTGCTCCCCTTCTAGAACAACGGAGACATTCCAATCGGAGGACCTTATCACGTCTGGCAGCTTTCTCAGTACCTTCAGCTGGGCATCCAGTTCTCCATGGGCCAGCCCTAAAGATCGCTCGATTCTCTCCAGATCTCCAAGGTTGTCATCGAGAGTCGGACGAGGCAGATCTAGGTACTTCCAGCTCACTAGAGGAGAGAGGTCTGAAAGCTCGGCCACATGGAATGTTGTAAGAATCTTATGCTCCCCTACCTGGGCTTCATGGGGTACGAACACTATCAGATCACTCCTCACCTTGCTCTGGCAGGCGAGGCGGTAGCCGTTCTCCCAATCAAGGGGATTGATTAAGGAGGTGTCAGGGGAATCCACCGCTCCTTCAACGATGACCCGACATCTGCCACACTTTCCCTCGCCTCCGCAGACTGCGTTTATTGAAACCCCAGCCTTAACGGCCGAATCTAGCAATGTGGTCCCCTCCTCTACCTCGACCGTGGAGTTCTTGGGGAAGAAAGTAACTGAGTATAACATCCGGTTAAAATATGGATTCCTGAATATTGAATGTTGCCATTCAATTGACCGCTATTGAACGAACTGATTGAGGAGACTATTTATTCTAATTTAGTGAGAAGAACTCATGAGATTGGTCTTTCGATTTCGCAGACTTGGTCAGATCCTTCTCTTCCCTCATCTTCTTTTTTAGCTCAAATTTATTATCAAAGTGGTAAATGACAGGAGAGTAACAAACATTAAGAGATATGCAATCTCAAAGCCAGTATGATATGTGGGTCAAGTGGACTTGAGCTATGGATTGAGAAAGACTGACACGATTTGGAGGGCAGATGTGTGAAGGTGCTCCTGGTAGGATACAATGGTGCCAATAACACTGGTTCAGAAGCAAGACTCCTTGAGATAATCAAGGATGTGCAGGAAATCATGGGTCAAGATGTTCACATCACGGTCCCCACCCTGAACGAGGTGAACCTGAGAAGGTACTTGGAGGAAAAACCCGGCCTCAGTATCGAACCAGTGTCTCCAATTTACTTCTTCGATCTAAGAAGATTGGTCAAAGAGAATGATCTCATCATGCTGGTTGAGGGTAGCTGTTACATGGATACCTGGACATCTGTCTTGCTATGGGCATTCCTCTCAGCGTCCAAGTATGCCCACTCGTACGGAAAACCCTCGATGGCATATGCAGTTGATGCCGGAGAGTTATCAAAGGGAAACGAGAAAAGGGTAAAGAGGGATGCTAGCAAGACCTCGATGATAATAACCCGAACCAATGCGGCCGCACAGAGATTGCGGGATTGGGGGGTTACGGCCCCCATCGAGGCGACGGCCGATACTGCATTCTCTTTTCTTGTCGACGAGACCCCAAAGGATTATATCCCCTCGATCTGGCCGGAGGGAGAGACCGGAGCTGTAGGCATGTCCGTGGTTAATTTCTATCTCTGGCCAGTGGTGCTAAGACCGTACGGAAGGCGCCGTTTATGCTATCGCTGGCCGTATTACTACTCATACTCAAGAAAAAGACAGGAATCCACTGAAGCGCTGGCCAAAGGTTTCGCCAAGGAGGCAGACAGGGTCGTGGAGAGGTACGACAAATCGATAGCGCTAATAGCCATGGAGGCTCTGGACGAGCCACTGGCATTGGATGTTCATCGAAAAATGAAGAACCCAAAGCGGGCAAGGGTGTTCTCCTCTAACGGGTATGATTCATCAGAAATGACCTTTCTCCTCCGCAACCTCGACATGCTCATAACCTCCAGGTATCACGCGAGCGTGCTCTCATTGGCTTCCGGCGTTCCTCAGATCGCGGTTGGGCACGACCTAAGACTTTGGGACCTTTTCGGAGATCTGGGCATAAGGGAAAAGAGGTTTATTGGGAAGGATTCACCCAATCTCTGGCAATGGGTTTCAGAGAACGTTGATCATCTGATCTCCGACCCAGAAGAGGATGTCAGGGTTCTCCTATCTGGGAACAGGGAGCACCTGGAGAGGGCTAGAAAGAACAAGGAATTGCTCAGGGAATTCGCCATGAAGCATGGAATGGCGGTAAAATCATGAGTACAATCCTTCTGACCGGAGCATCCGGTTTCGTTGGAACCTGGATCACACGTTGGATCCTAGAGAACACTGACCATGACTTGATCGTACCGATAAGAGGAGAAGATCAGGGCCAAGCAACCGCCAGGCTTCGAAGGGCATGGTGGGATTGGCCGAATCTGAGAGAACGGCTGGCATCGAGGATCGAGATCATTCCTGGCGACATAACCAAGCGGGATCTCGGACTCTCCCCTCAGTATCTTACTCGCGCGAAGGAAGCGGATCGAGTGATTCACTGTGCGGCGACTGTTTGGTTCGATTGTCCTAGGGAAGAGATGGAAAGCACCAATGTATTGGGGACAAGAAATGTCATCGATCTGGCTAGAAAGATCCACTCAAAAGGAGGTCTGGAAAGATTCTCCCATGTTTCCACGGCTTACGTCGCCGGTAAGAGGATGGGTGATATTCTTGAAAAGGATCTCGACGATTCCCTGGGATTCAACAATGACTACGAGTGGAGCAAATTCCGAGCTGAGCAGATGGTGCATGACATCAGAGAGGAATTCCCAGTCACCATATTCCGTCCAGGAATGATTGTTGGCGATACGAAGAAGGGGATGATCAAGAACTTCAACACATTGTACATACCACTCAGACTTTATCTCAGTGGAAAGTTGAGGATACTGCCCGTTCGCAAGGGGCTGAGGGTCAACATGGTACCCGTCGACTACGTGGCAGATTCCATCGCCAGGATGACCTTCGATGCCGGGGCAGAGGGGGAGACCCTGCACCTCACACCCCCCACAAGTTCAATGCCCACTGCCCTGGAGTTCATAGAGGCGGTCCGGGAATGGGGAGAAGAGACCATCCATGAAAAGATGCCCGAGCCTGTTTTCCTCCGCATTCCCATGATCGGATGGAGCAGAGCGATGGGTACCTATCGATCACTCACGCCCTACCTGAACGAGAGAAGATCCTTCTTGAGGGACACGGCAGACCGATTGCTTGGGGGATACGATATCGAATGGAGGCCACTCCTGGAAAGGATGTTGGAGTACGCTACCTACTACGGATTCTTCCACCGCTCCGAGAGAACGGTGCACGAGCAGATCGTTTTCAGGATTGGCAGCCAATCAAGACCGGTGAGTTACCAGGACATAGAGAAAGGCAAGCCTATCCCCCGGGATACCATGCATCTCCGTTCCGATATCTTCAGGTGTGCTTCCGCAATCCGCTCATTGGGGATCGCTCCCGGCGATAAAGTGGCAATGGTCGGACTCAACAGCACTAGATTCCTGGTAGTAGATGCCGGAGTAGGCCTTACAGGAGCGGTCAGTGTTCCCTTGTACTATACTTCCCCAGCATCTGAGATCCAGGAGTTGCTTGAAGATAGTGGTGCGAAAATGATATTCGTTGGGGCGCCTCACCTCCTGAAGCAGGTGAAGGACTATGCTGGAGAACGGGATGTAATTAGTTTCGATGAGAGCCAACCGCCTATTGGTGTGAAGCCCTGGGATGATTTTCTAGCCCTAGGTTCCGAAGATTCAGTATCCTGTTTCGCGGGTCCAGACGATATTGCCACCCTTCGCTATACATCTAGCACAACAGGGAGGCCAAAAGGAGTGGAATTCACCCACTCTCAGCTCAGGTGGATGGCGGAGGCTGTGGTGTCCCTTTACTCATACCGAGACAGGATCAAACCTCTTTCCTATCTCTCATTCCTACCCATGAACCATGTCGTAGAGGGTGTATTGGGAAACTACTCTCCGTACTATGTACCCGCCCCATTGGAAATCTCGTTCCTGAGAGATTTCCACGACATTTCGAAAGCGCTTCCCATGGTCAGGCCCAGGATTTTCTTCTCAGTGCCAAGATTCTACGAGAAGGTCTTGGAGAGATTCGAGGAAAGCCCTCACGCCAGCAAATTCGCAGCTTCCAAAGGAATAATCAGGCGAATCAGAAAGAGGATGATCAGGCGAGCGCTCCTGCAAAGGGCGGGACTCGACCGAAGCGAACATCTGATAGTGGGGTCGGCTCCCACGAGCCGGGAGATGCTTATGAATTTCAGGGATCTAGGAATCGAAGTTCACGATGCCTACGGTCTAACCGAGGCGCCATTGATCACCATAAACAGAGAGGGGGCTAACAAGATTGGAACGGTAGGGCAGCCCATGCCCGAAACAGAGTTGAGGATCTCAGATGAAGGAGAGATCCAAGTTAAAGGACCACAGGTCATGGCGGGCTACCACGGGGAAGCCAAGAACCCGTTCATTGATGGATGGCTCAGGACTGGAGATCAGGGTTCAATTGACGAGGAGGGATATCTGAGGGTGACAGGAAGGCTGAAGGAGATCATGGTCACTTCTTACGGAAAGAACATCCAGCCACTGAAGGTAGAGACTATGCTGAAGTCGGTCTCTGGGGTTCGGGAAGCCCTTGTCATCGCCGATTCTAGACCGTTCTGCACTGCCCTTCTCTTTGTTGAGAATGCACCCGATGAGAAACTGAACTCGGAGATCGATGATCAGGTCAGAAGTATCAATACGAACCTCTCGCATCCTGAGAAGATCGTCAGATGGTCGATCCTGCCTTTCGACCTGTCTATAGACAACGGGGAGCTGACTGCCAATCTAAAGATGAAGAGGTCGGTCGTCGAGGAGAAATACAAGAACATCGTGAACTCCCTCTATTCTGGTGAGCCTGTTGGGAACATCCATGTGGGAGAAGCAGGTGGGATTGGATGATGCTGAGGTTGCTCTCCCTCTACGCTCCCAAACGAATTCTGTTGAGAGAGCTTAGGAAGGTGAGTGAGGCGACCTTAGGGGCTCTTGATTCCCTTGTCAAGGAAAATTGCCCTAATACGGCGGTCGAAGATCTTGAGACTTCGGGGATAGGACTCGAGTCCTTGAGAGAACAGATGGCGATCTTGCACGAGCAAAGGGTGAGCGAACTTTGCCACTGCATTGGGGAAGATGAGGGGGTGGCTCTTGGCAGGAGAGCCCTTTATCAGGTAGGGATTGGCCTTGGCGAAAAGGCGAGAAAACGACTTGGAGTGGGAGACTCTCTGAAAGACACTCTGCTAGCGGCAAGAATCATGTACAAGGTACTAGGCATAGAGTTCACCTTCAGACCCGAGGGGGATGGAGGTACCCTTTTTGTCAAGAGATGCGCACTATCGGACCATTACTCGGGACGCACTTGCCGTGTGCTAAGCGCAGCTGATGAGGGCGTGCTGAGAGGACTGAACCCACTATTGACCATGAGGTTTATGGAGACCATTCCAGATGGTGCAGAGGGATGCAAGGCAAAGATTATTATCGATGACTTGAGGTAATTGTGTCGATATGAGGGCAGTGGTTGTAGGCTCCGGCGCTGGAGGCGCTACGGCCGCCAGTGAACTAGCCAAAAATGGCATTGAGGTCGTTCTGCTAGAGGCAGGGAAACCATTCAAGCCCTTCACCAGAAAGGTCGGATGGTTCGACTCCATTAGGAGGGCGGGTCTTCTGGGCGGGGAGAGGTCATTTTCTAAATTGTTCCGATCTATGAACACCCAGAGGACCGAGAATGATATCCTCCTAGTCAGGGGGGTCACGCTGGGGGGATGCACCACCCTGTCGTGCGGCTGCATGGCAAGGGCAGAGAGGGGGCTGAAGGAGATCGGCCTGGACCTGACCCCAGAGTTCGAAGAGCTGGAATCAACGATGAATGTTACCACAATTCCTAGGGAGAGATGGAGTCCTGTCACTGGAGCGATGTACGATTCAGCAATGGACATGGGATTGGAACCGAACCTCACCCCGAAGGTGGTTGACCTGGGTAAGTGCGTGGCATGTGGGCTCTGCGAGATAGGATGTGCCTCGGGTGCTAAGTGGGATTCCCGTCGATTCCTGGAGGACATCGAGTCCAGAGGGGGAAGGATAATGACCGACATGCCCGTGAAGCGGTTGGTGATGGAGAATGAACGGGTCACAGGAGTGGAGGCGGGAAAGGGAAGATCCCAGTCTATTGTGAAGGGGGATGTGATCGTGCTGGCCGCTGGTGGAATAGGCACTGCACAGATCCTGGAGGCCTCCGGAATCCCCACCGAGGATAACCTATGGGTCGACTACGTGCTCACCCTTGGCGGGGTGCTGAAGAACGCCAATCAAATTAAGGAACAACCTATGGCCTGGTATCTTCAGAGGGACCGGTACATCTTGTCTCCTTACATGGACCTACTTTCACATTTCTACTATAAGTTGTGGAGACCGGTGCCCATAAGTGACAGGGTGGGCCTAATGATGAAGTTCGCAGACACCCCGGGAGGAAAGGTGCTCGCCGATGGTACGGTGCTGAAGGAGGTCATTGAGGAGGACAAGCTCATGATGGAAAGTGGAGTGGAGGAAGCCAGGGAAATCATGGAAAAGGCCGGGGTTTCGGGACCTTTCGTGGAAGGTCTTCTCAATGCTGGACACCTGGGAGGTACCGTTCCCCTGAGAAGGGATGATATCGATTTAATGAGACCTGGTCTTCTACCCGATGGGTTATGGATATCCGATCTATCTCTGGTCCCATCATCACAGGGCTTTCCAACAATGCTTACCACGGCGGCGATCTCCCTGAGGGTATCCAGGAAGATCCTGGCTCAGACGCTTCCTCGTTAGATCGGATGATCTCAGCCCAAGAATCTCCTGATACGTGCTGCGTCCAATACGCCCTCAGCGATACCTGATAGACTCCCAGCATTCAGCGAATCGAGGACCTTGCTGGTGATCATGGCGTGCTCATGGTCTACTGAGAATCTGTCCAACAACTCCCTCACTCTTGCTTGGAGATCTTCCGGGAGAATGTGGAGTGTGTTTGGATTGGCATAGCGCAACGCGTCCCCCAGGTCCTCATCGAAATGTACCCATGTATCATGAAGGAAATCCATGTCCTGTTGATTCAAAGCGTTGAGACCGAGTATTTCGGGAGGAATCCCTATGGAATAGAGGGCTGCGGTGAAGCGGATAGCTCTGGGAAGGGAGATTCCTCCGACGCTTCGGGAGTAACCGAATAGTCCGATGTGGAGCTTTCTTTTTCTCCGGCTTGGAATGAACTTGGCTACTTCATTGATAATGGGTGCCAACTGGATAATCTGCCTCTTGTACTCTTCTGAATACCTTTCTATGATGTTCAAACTTCTCTCTTCATCGATATCTGGCATTGGTCTTGTCCGGTGGTCAAGTATCTTGTCCACCGAACGCCGCACTTCTTCATGAGGATTGTCGTACTTGAATGCGGACTGCACGGTGAAGGTGTGGACGTAGGCGTACTCCTCCATGAGCCTGTCAACGGTCGAAGGGCGGAAGTTGCCTCTGAAAGGCGCCGACCCTATACCGATTATCGGAAGAATCTCTATTCCGGTCTCAAGGGACATCCTCTCCAGGCGCTTCAATGATATCCAATTCAGGAGAACGGCGCTGACCAGACCGTAATTCAGAGCCGGATCCGATCTTGCCAGGAACACGCGCTGATAATCGACATCCTTATCCTCCAGATATTTACGGGTGATCTCATGGGCGTTGAGCATGTTCTTCATGTCCTCGAAGAGCGGTATGACATTGATCTCCCCAGGACCGAATTTGCCTATCCACTCTGCGATAGTCATGCCACTGGGTTCGAATGATTTTGACTGCTTTCCTACCACGAAGTCGCGATAGTACTTGTAAACCCTGTCAATGCTCGGGGCAGAAGAGGCCATGGGCAGGATGACTTCGAATATAGGAGGCTCATCATCACCGTAAAAAGGCCGGGCAGTGTCGAAAGATCTTGGGATGCTCTCCAGTGTTTCAAGGAGGATCTTAGCCTCCCCCTTCTCCACCTCTGGATTTGGCACCCTTAGGGTGATGAAGACTTCCTTTCCGATCCTGTGCTCGGCGAAGAAATGTCCATACTTCGTGAGCAGCTTCTTTACCACGAAGTTGTCAACTTCCTTCCCTTCGCAATCCCACATCTGCTCGTCACAACCCAGATGGGAAAATGCATAGTAGGCTTCCTGGATCTCATCCTCCCCACCCAACTCCTGGCTCTCGGCGAAGAAAGGGGGTGCGACGTTATCCGGATGCTGTGTGCTCATGCATTTTGGAACCTTGCTCGTTTCAATGAACATCTGACCTCTCCTTCAAGATCAATTTTCATGATTCGTGAGATATACTATGAGAAATGATAAAGAAAAGGGTTTCTGAATCTGAACCCATCTCAATAGATTCGGAATTCAGATATTTGACTAGTGTCTGAACACCCTTGAACCGGTGAAGACCATTGCCATGCCGTGCTCGTTGGCGGCCTCTATGACCTCCTCGTCCCTTATGGATCCGCCAGGTTGGATGATGGCTGTGACACCAGCTTTGGCTGCCTCGTCAACTCCATCCCGGAAGGGGAAGAAGGCATCAGAAGCCATTACACTGCCTTTCGCCTCCCCTTTGGACTTGATTCCCGCAATCATGGATGAGTCCACTCGGCTCATCTGGCCCGCACCGATGCCCACCGCCCTCTCATCCTTGCAGAACACGATGGCGTTGGACCAGACGTGCTTGACGACCTTCCAGGCGAACAACATGGCCTTGATCTCTTCTTCAGTCGGCTTCCTATTGGTAACTACCTTCAGATTTTCCGGGGTGAGGTCCACATAGGATTTGGTCTGCATCAGCAGCCCTCCCTTCACACCCTTCATGGCAATGCCCGCAGAAGCCTCCTTGGCAATGGGAGCCATTGTCCGAAGCAAGCGTATGTTCTTCTTCTTGGTAAGTATCTCGAGAGCTTCATCCTCGTAGTTGGGGGCGACGACTGCCTCCACGAAATACTTAGAGATCTCCTTGGCCGTGGCAACATCTATGTCACGGTTGGTGCTGATCACACAACCGAAGGCTGCAACCGGGTCCACAGCGTAGGCGGTGACGAATGCATCGCTGATCTTGTCAGAGCTGGCGACGCCGCACGGATTGGTATGTTTCATGACCACCGCGGTGGGGCGGTCGAACTCCCGGGCGATGTCCATTGCTGCGTCCAAGTCGAGAATGTTGTTGTATGATAGTTCCTTTCCATGCAGTTTCTCCGCCCTGGAAACGCAGGTTCCAGAGCAGAATGGATCGGCATAGAAGGCCGCTTGTTGGTTGGGATTCTCTCCATACCTAAGTTCCTGGACCTTCTCGAAACCCAGTGAAATTGTGGAAGGAAATATCTGATCCGAGAAGTTCCTTTGCAGATACGTGGTTATCATCGCGTCGTAAAAGGCAGTTGTCTGGAACGCCTCCAGGAGCAGAGCCTGATGAGTCTCATTGCTGAGAGCCCCTCCAGATCTCTTCATCTCGTCCAAGATAGCTTCGTATTTTGATGGGTTGGTGACGACAGCCACTGATTGATAGTTCTTGGCGGCTGACCGTATCATGGTCGGCCCTCCGATATCTATGTTCTCGATGATGTCCTCAAAGGTGCTCCCTTCCTTCAGGACTGTCTCCTTGAAAGGGTAGAGGTTGATCACCACCATGTCTATGGTCTTTATATCCATAACAGCCAGAGCCTGCATGTGATCCGGAACATCCCTCCTGGCAAGCAGGCCTGCATGGACCTTCGGGTGCAGAGTCTTGACCCTTCCATCGAGCATCTCCGGAAATCCAGTGACCTCCGAGATTCCAATTGTACCAATCCCGCTCTGGTTGAGGAGCCTTGCTGTTCCCCCCGTGGAGATGATCTCCACTCCAAGCTCGTCCAAACCCTTAGCAAATTCGACTATTCCAAATTTGTCTGACACACTGATCAAGGCACGTTCAATTTTGCCCACAAACTTTCCCCCGAAATATTTGAAGAGGCATACAGATTAGAACAGTATACCGGTGCTATATGGGATAGCTGCAAATAAAGCTAATTGATTTTTTGGACATGGTTTCCATACCAATCCTGCGTCATTCAAGAAGAGAGCTTCGATATTCGGCATTTGTCGTTTACAATCGGTAATCAAGACATCTGGGAAGTGCAACAACCTTTTATTCGAGTTGGTTCCTTTCAGAGTTCAGGGAGATTATGCTTATCGTGAGCGAGAGGATTAACGGGCAGTTCGCCTCGGTGGGCCAGGCCATTGATCGAAGGGATGCGAAGATAATACAGGACCTTGCCCTCAAGCAGGTTGAGTGCGGGGCAAACTACCTCGACATCAACACGGGTCCTGGGAGGGACGATGCACCAGCCTGCATGGAATGGCTGGTGAAGACGGTCCAAGAGGTGGTGGACACACCTCTCTGCCTCGATTCCCCCGGTCCAAAGACAATGGAAGCTGGCCTCAAGGCCTGCGAGGGAAAGCCCATCATGAACAGCACCACTGCTGAAGTGAAGAAGATGGAGAGATTCTTCCCCCTGGCGGTTGAGTACGATGCTGATATTGTCTGTCTTACAATCAGTGAGAAGGGCATACCGAATGATTCTGACTCCAGGACCGAGCTGGCAATGCTGTTGATGACCACCGCAATGGAATATGGAGTGATGCCGGAGAAGATATTCCTCGATCCAGTCATACTACCGGTAGGCGCTGCTCAGGATCAGGGCAAGGTCGTCATCAGATCCATCCAGCAATTCCAGATTCTAAACGACCCCGCCCCCAGGACCATTGTGGGATTAAGCAACATCTCAAATATGGCGAAGGAGAGAAGTCTTCTCAACCGGAGCTTCCTTGCCATGCTTATGGGGACCGGATTGACTGCAGCCATAATGGACCCAGAGGACCGGGAACTGATGAAAATAGTCAAGGCGGGAGAGATCCTGCTGAATGAGAAGCTATACTGCGACGATTTCCTGATGAATCTGAGGGATTGAGATGGTTGAGTGTCCCAATGTGGATATAAATATGGGACAGTGCAACTGCAGCTATCCCTACTGCGACAGAAAGGGAAAGTGCTGCGAGTGCATCAGGTACCACCGCTCTCGCGGGGAGCTACCCGGATGCTACTTTCCGGATGATGTGGAGAGAACCTACGACAGGTCTATTGAGAGGTTCATAGAGTTGAATTCATGATCATTCGAGGATTACAACACGGGTCTGGGAAGCAGTCCCGCCCTTTCCACAATCTCCGGTAGCTTCTTCTCCCAAGCCACGGGCATGATGTGTACGCCGTGTACCCCCTCGATGGTCAGAAGATGATGTATCTGCTCCACACAGATACTTATGCCCTCCTCCTTGGGATCCTCGGCGCCCTTCATCCGATCGATCAGCTGGTCAGGGACGATCATTCCTGAGACTTTATTCTTCATGTAACGGGCAGCTCCCAGGGATTTCAGTGGGACCACTCCGGCCATGATGTGCACCTCTTCATGAAGCCCCCTGGACCTTGCCTCCTTCATATAGCGCTCGAACCGTTCCATATCAAATATGGCTTGAGTCTGTATGAAGTCAGCACCGGCCTTGACCTTCTTTGCGAGCCTGGTCACTCGGAATTCGAAAGGATCGGCAAAGGGATTGGCGGCGGCCCCTAGATACACCCTTGGAGCCTCTTTGATATCGGTATCGCCCCAGACCTTTGATTCATCCCTCATCCTTCTAAGCATCATCAATTGTTGGATTGAGTCCAGATCGTAAACGTTCTTTGATTCCGCCTGATTCCCGAATGTCTGATGATCCCCACTCAAACACAGCAGGTTTCGAACACCCAGTGCCGAAGCGCCCAATAGATCTGATTGCATGGCAATTCTATTGCGATCTCTGCATGTCATCTGCATAATGGGTTCCACACCTTCCTGAAGGCAGATCACGGATGATGCGAGAGAGCTCATTCGAACGATTGCGGTCTGGTTGTCAGTCAGATTAAAGGCATCGGCGAATCCCTTCAGGTGTCGGGCGTGCTCCTGAATGGAAGACGGGTTGCTGGACATGGGGGGGCCTATCTCTCCAGTCACCACGAACTCCCCTTTGTCGAAGAGCCTCTCGATGTTGCTTCCCGCCTTCATTCCAGACCCTCCTTCGCCCGCTTCTCATCTTCCGTAAGTAGAGCGTCCTCCCTCATGATCCGCCTTGGACCGCCGCTGCGACTGGGTATCCAGCTCTTGGGCGGTATGACATCCTCCATTAGCTTCAAACGATCCAGCCTCTTCAGGCTCTGATAAATCTGATCCCAGGCACAGGGTGTATCGGGATCCACCTCGCATCGGCCCTCTTGAGAACCTCCGCAAGGTCCATTCAGAAGGCTCTTGGCACATCTGGCAATGGGGCACACCCCGCCCGTGAGATGCAGGACACAGTCACCACAACCGCCGCATTTCTCGTTCCAGAGACCCTGTTCCTCTGGAGCTCCCATATTCGATGTGTTCAGCCCGGGAACGACCCTGGTATCCGGAAAGAGTTCCTGGACCGTCTGAGCGCCCACACCGCAGGCGAGTGAAAGAACGCAGTCCACTTCAGCAACAAGGGGTGCTATCTCCCTTACCCATTCCTTCTCGCACTGTCTCTCCAGGGTGACCTCGCCCACGGTCCAATTCAGCCCCTCGAGATCGGAGTGGATGCGGAGCGCCTCGCTCAGCACGCCGACTTCTTTCTCCCCTCCTGCCAGACAGATTGCCACGCAGGACCTGCAGCCAGCGACCAGTATTGAGCCATGTCCAGATAGGTTGTCCATTATCTCCTTCAGAGTCTTCTGTTCACCGATTATCATTGATCTCACCTTTCAGAGGGTTTGGTCCTAGTTCATTCACGCGTGCCGTCATCTCCTCCACGATGCGGGGGAATCGCCATCCTTGGTTTGAGGCGATGTTGAACATCTCAACCCTTCGTCCTTCAAGACCAAGAGCATCAAGAATATCCTTTGCCTGCTTCACCCGCTTGCGAGCCTCGTGGTTGCCGTTCACGAAGTTGCAGTTTCCCTCGAGGCATCCTGCCACGAAAACCGCGTCGGCTCCCTGTCTGAATGCTCTCAATATGTGCAGGACGTCGATCCTGCCTGAGCAGGGCAACCTTATGATCATCACTTGCGGCGAATAGCTTCTCCCTTGTCTTCCTGCTAGATCGGCCGAGGCATAGCCACAGTAGGAGCAGCAGAAGCCGACTATCCTGGCTTCTATCACCTTATCGCCCCCCCAGCCAGCACCTTTGTCTGGGAGGATAGTTGATCATCGGTGAAGCAGAAGAGCTGAATGGCCTTGCTGGGGCAAATGGCTACGCAGATTCCGCATCCTTGGCACTTGGGAACATCCACCTCTGCCTTGCCCGATTCGCCAATGAACGGGGCCGTATAAGGGCAGCTCCTGACGCAAGTAAGGCAGGCTGAGCATTTCTCTGGATCGATATCTGCTACTTCCCCCCCTCTCTGGATCCAATTGGACAACATGGCCACCGCACGGGACGCGGCGCTCCTGGCTTCAAGAACAACCTCCGATGGGAGCTTGTTGGAGATGCCCGAGCCACAAAGGAAGACCCCTTCCCTTATGCTGGCAGCCGGCTTCAGCTTGACCTGGGTGGGGATGAAGAACCCCTCTTGGTCAACGGGAGTACCGAACACCTTGGCTATCCTCGGAGTGGCCAATGGCCGGGTCACGGTATTGACGACTACCACATCCGCCTCCAGCGAGATTTTATCACCAAGATGCATGTCGTACACGGTGACCTTGCCAGGTCTATCTGGATCTACAAGTGGTTGATCATCTGTCCTGACGAACCTTACCCCCGCGGCCTGAGCTTTGATATAATCCAATTCCAAGAATCCAAAGGCAAGGATATCCCTTGCGATGATGGTGATCTCCGCTTCTGGCATGGCTTCCTTGATCTTTAAGGCGTTCTGGATGGCCTCTTTGTGAGTTATCCTTCCGGAGCTGGGTTTCTTGCCCTCATCCAAGGTGATCATTATGGTTCTCTCCGGGATGACACCTCGGTCCAAGAAGGTCTCTAGATCCCCCTGTGTGATCAATACATACCCGTTGACGATCGATGGAGGCTCCTCGTTGGCCTCCCACGCAATTATCGCCGCACCAAAGGAGATCTCCTCCATACCCTCAGGAGATCTGATTAGGGCACGGAATTCGCCAGGACTGCCCTGAAAAGCCTCTACTGATGCCTGAGGGTGAATGTTAACTAGTTGGCTTTCAAGGATCTTGTTCCTCATATCCTCCAGGCGGAATGGGTTGATCCCGTGGTAATTGAATGTGAGCCTCTCTGGTGGAAAGGGTGAGATGAAATGGATCCTGATACCCTCAGATATCAATTCGTCCGTCGCGACTATCGCGGACATGCCGTTTCCATACACCAATATCTCTTTACTCGGCGCCTTGATCCTCTCGTAAGGCGCTGGCACAAGGAGCGAACACTTGGCCACCGCTGCCTCGACCAGTTTGGCGGCTTTTTCTGTGGCCTCATCGTATCCATGTACCAAAGAGCATTGCTCCCTGATGTTGGCAATCTCCACCATATAGGGATTTATCCCCGCCCCCATGGCGATCGCCCTGAAGTGGTCCTCGACGACCTTGGGGCTGCAACCCGCGATGACGAACCTGTCAAGGTCCGCCTCGATGATC
This sequence comes from Methanomassiliicoccales archaeon, assembly GCA_013415695.1. NCBI lineage: Archaea > Methanobacteriati > Thermoplasmatota > Thermoplasmata > Methanomassiliicoccales > Methanomassiliicoccales archaeon. Next base: position 56,749 of record JAAEEP010000001.1, read on the forward strand.
GTTCTTGAAATCGATTCATGACCTTCCCTTGAACACGAGAATTTCAGCGTCTGGCATTTTTCCACGGATGCAAGGCTGGATGTTCTTTTCTCGATCGATTCGATATCCAGCCTTCCTTGTATGGATCCTCCGCAGTGGCAGAGGAACACTCCCATCCTCCCTGTGGGCTCCTTCTCCTTCTTGGAGCGAGCCGATCTTGTCCTGGCCGATCTCCCGCTGCTAGACAATGTCACCAGCTCAAGGCTCGAATTGGAGGTCATTTCAATCCCTCCAGGAAGCTTGCCGCTTCCCCAGCGGCGGCCGTCCCCTCCATAGCGCTTTCCTCGATGTCCTTGGGTCCAGTGCAGCATCCTGAAGCGAAGATACCTAGCCTTGAGGTGAGGGATGGCCTCTCGCTGGAAGTCCAAAGGAAACCCGTGGGGGTTATGTCCAGGCCTAGCAATCCCGCCATTCTGTCAAGGCCATATGGAGGCCTTATGCCGATCGAGAGTATCACCAGGTCGAACTCCTCCTCTATCATATTCTCCGAGGGAAAAACGTACCTCACCTGGGGCTTGGCAGAATCTGATGAAATGATCTCTGCAGGCCTGGCCCTTACGACCCTCACCTTTTCGTCAATGGCCTCCCATGCAAAAATATCGTCCTCAACCAGCTCATAGGGCCGCCAGTCCATGATGAAGAAGGTGATCTCAGCCTGAGGATCGATCTCCCGGAGATTGGCGGCAATTCCTCTACTGTACTTGCAGCAGACCTTGGAGCAGTATTCAGCACCCAACCTCTGATCCCTGGAACCAACGCACTGGATGAAAGCCACTGTCCTCGGATTCTCACCATCAGCTGAAGGCAGCTTCCCCTCGAGGTTCATAAGCCTCTCCGCATCGAGGGATGTGATCACACCCGGCAGTTCGTCATATCTGTAGCGGGGTTCAAGGATTGGATCGAACGGTTCAAATCCCGTTGCAACAATAATTGTGCCCACTTCCATTCGTTTGGTCGATGGTTTCATACTGAGGTCGACTGCCCCATTTGAACAGGCGTCGAAGCATGCTGAGCAATCCTGATCGTTAAGACTCAGACAACGAGTGGGATCTATCATGTAGGTAAGCGGTACGCCCATGTCAGGGGGGCGTATCGCACTGCCATCCACCGGACAGCTTCCTATGCAGGCTCCGCAAGCGGTGCATTTGGCCTCGTCGATATATCTTGGCCTTCTATCGATGGTCACCCTGAACCGCCCTGGTTCGCCCGAGACATTCTTCAGGGTGGAATTTGGAAAAATCCTTATCCTCTGAGATTTGCCGACATTGTAGAGACTGTCAGTAACGAGGCAAACATCGCATCGGACGCATTTGTCGACGCCCTTGCAGGCCAGTTCTCTAGCCCTTCCACCAATTGCACCTTCACTATCGATGATGTTAACGAATATTCCTCTATCAGCAAGGCTTAGGGCTGCAGAAATGCCCGCAATCCCCGCTCCAATTACCAGAGCCTGTCTCAGTAGTAGTCTCCCCCCTCTTCCCGTCCATTGCCGCCTTAGAGTTCCCTGAGAGGTTAGAGATTGACAGGCGGTCAGGCGGGATACCTCAGGAGTATTAAATTCAATATCCAGCTCAGTATACAAATAGCTTATGAGAATCCAGGTCCGATATTTTGACTTCTTGTCTCAAGTGAAGCCGTTAATGGTTTAATGTCCTTTGTCCATGAATGGTTCAATGACCTATGTCGCCTTCACCGTGGATGTCGACCGGGATGCCAACATACCCTTACAAGGTAAGTTTGGGGGCGTCTCGAGACCGATCGGGGGAGATCACACCCCCAGGTTCTCGTCGTCAGCACGAGGTCTTGAACTCCTTGTCGATCTGTTGGACGAGATAGGGGTACGAGGGACGTTCTTCCTTGAGGCGAAGGCGGCATCCGAGATCTCCAAGGAGTTATCAATCAGGGATCTGCTGGCCAAACACGAGATTGCCTGCCATGGATTCGAGCATGAGGATCTTACGGGGAAGGATACGGGAATACCACTATCCAAGGATGATATCTATTTCATTTTGGAGAACGCGAACGACACCTTGGAGCAACTGACCGGTAGGAAGCCCATTGGGTTCAGAGCCCCATACCTGAATGTGGGTGAGGATGTCCTTGATGTGGTTCATGAGGTCGGATTCGAATACGACTCCTCCCTCACCAAGGATCTCTCGGATCATCCGGTCTCGCCTTGGCTTCTACCTAACGAACTGATTGAGGTGCCACTTGCCATCGGCAAGGATGTGCAAGGGAAGCGCATCTACTCATACCTCTGGGCCATGCACGAGGAAAAGAGGGTTCCGGGCGACTATATACGAATGATGGAGAGAGCTGGAGGAGGTTTTCTTGTCCTGGCAACCCACTCCTGGCATCTGGTGGAGACCTTCTTGAGAGGAAAGTTGGACTCCGAGCAGGTGAAGAGAGCCCTTGTTTCAGTCCGATCCGTGCTGGAAGGGGCTTTGGACCTAGAGTTGGAGTTCCTTTCGATTGAGGATTTCCTGATACGGCATATGGGGAGGGATTGATTTGACCGCCAAGAGAGGACTGACACCTATAAGTTACGGGACAGCTCTGAAAAAAGCGTGGGATAACATATGCCATCGCGATCCTTCCTTGATCTCGGAGATGGCGGATGCACCTCTTATCAAAGAAGACATTATCGTCCCTTTCCTCGGCAATAATTATCTCGTAAACTTGAAGAAAAGGAGAATAAACAGGGAGGGGAAACCGGTTCCACCATTCATCGCCGTGCTCATTCTGCACTATCTGGTAAGTTGTGGACCACAGACGCCTTCCGGGGAGTTCCTCACATTCAGGGAGATCCCCGGAGGTGAATTGTACTACCCAGCCTTCAAGAAAAGGGCAATCGATAGGATAACCGAGACATTCGGCAGCGAACCCCAAGAATTGTTGAAGGCCGGTGTGATCCTGGATGCCAGAAGACTGAGAATGGGGGATGCCTCCATTGAGGTTCGCGCCTTCCCAAAGATCTCGATCGCCATCGTGGTCTGGGAAGGTGATGAGGAGGTGTCATCCTCCGCCAACATTCTGTTCGACTCGATCGCTCTGGACATTCTACCTATGGAGGACCTGTCAGTGGTGGGAAATCTGGTCGCATCAATACTAGTGAAACAAATAGAAAGGGGTGAGACCCCTCCTGATGAGAGACCTGAGGTCCAGGGGAGGGGTTGAAAGATGGCCCCTGTGGGGAAGATGTTTAGAAGAGCCCCGTTATGTTGCCATTCTCATCGATGTCGATGTTCATGAAGGCGGGCTTTGTAGCTAGTCCAGGCATTGTGCTCATCTTGCCCAGCAAGGGATAGATGAATCCCGCTCCCACACTGGCCCGCACCTCTCTTATGGGCACGGTGAATCCCTTGGGCACTCCCTTCAGGTCAGGGTCATGACTTAGGCTTAGATGGGTCTTGGCCATGCACATGGGAAGTTTCCCGAACCCTGCCTTCTCGTAGGCGGAAATCTGCTTCTCGGCGAGCGGTTCGTAAGTCACCCCATCCGCCCCGTAGATCTCCGTGACTATGGTCTCTATCTTCTCCTTGATGGACAGATCCAATGGATACAGGAATTCGAAGTTGGAGGGCTTCTCGCACGCTTCGACCACTTTCTCCGCAAGGGCTCTAGCGCCCTTCCCCCCATCGGCCCAATGGGAGCTCTTAACAGCGTCCTCAGCCCCTTGTGATTGGGCGTATTTCCTGACCAGTTCCAGTTCTGCGTCGGTATCCGTCGCGAAGGCGTTGACTGCCACGACCACGGGAACGCCGAACTTCAGCGCATTGCGAATGTGGACTCCAAGGTTGCCCAGTCCCTTCTCCAGGAGATCCAGGTCCTCCTCGATATAGGCCTTGTCCAGGGGCATTCCTGGTTTGACCTGTGGACCGCCTCCGTGCATCTTCAATGCCCTCACGGTCGCAACCAGAACCACGCAGTTGGGAATGAGTCCAGAGTAGCGACACTTGATGTCAAAGAACTTCTCCATGCCGATGTCAGCACCGAACCCGCTCTCGGTGACGACGTAGTCACCCATCTTAAGCGCGATCTGGTCGGCAACGATGCTGCTGTTTCCATGTGCAATATTTGCGAATGGTCCAGCGTGAACGAAGGCTGGCTGTCCCTCCAGTGTCTGCATGAGGTTGGGCTTTATTGCATCTCTCAGTAGAACGGTCACCGCTCCGGCAACACCGATCCTCTCCAAGTTCACTGGATTGCCCTGCTTGTCCATTCCGATGACCACCCTGCCGATGCGCTGCCTCATGTCCTGAAGGCCAGTGGTAAGGGCTAGGATGGCCATTAGCTCACTGGCCACGGAGATGTCGAATCCGGTCTTCCTTGGGAAGACAGGGCTTGGCGAGCCGTCCTTGAGCTTGTCATCATTGAAGCCGACCTTGATCTCCCTTAGGCTTCGATCACAGACATCGACCACCCTGTTCCAAGTGATGGTGTCGACATCGATGTCTATGCGGTCCAATCCCCTCTTCTTGAGCTGCTCATCGGTCTGCCGGCTCTCATGAAAGAGTCGGGTGTCGATTGCAGCTGCAACAAGATTATGAGCCACGGTAATGGCGTGTATGTCGCCGGTCAGGTGGAGATTGAAGTCCTCCATTGATATTACCTGGCTGTATCCTCCTCCAGCGGCGCCTCCTTTGATATTGAAGGTTGGACCCATGCTGGGCTGCCTTATGCATAAGATCACATTCTTGCCCAGTTCGCTGCCCATGGCCTGCACCAGCCCGCAGGCTGTGGTGGTCTTCCCTTCGCCGAGCGGCGTGGGGGTGATCGCCGTAACGTCAATGTACTTGCCTTGAGGCCTGTCAGAGAATTTCTTCAGGACCTCCAGGGGCACCTTGGCCTTGTACCTCCCATAGTACTCCAGATCGTCCTCGGTCAGTCCTATCTTCTCAGCAATCTCAATTATTGGTCTAAGGTCCGCCTCTTGGGCTATCTCGAGATCCGATTTCATTGAAACCCCTTACCTGTTTGGACTCGACGAAAATGGACCTGCCAACCGGCCCGAGAGAATTGGTACCGGCTTTGGCCGCATCTTCAAATGGAATAACCTTTTCGTCCGTCCCTTGAGGGTGTTTAGAATACCCCGACCTATAAAATCATTATGCAATACAAATGCCACTCTGAATGCTGGAAAAAACGAAAAACATCCTCACAGCATCGAAGTCATTATTCTTAGTTACGAACCCTATCGATTTCCGCTTTAAATGGGTGAGAATACACCGATATCGGCAAAGGGTTAATAAAGGCGTGTTAATTATTGGCAATCTGGTGAATTGATGGTTGCGGAAATCATCAGTGGAAAGGATGTTTCCAGTGAGATCAAAGAGGAACTCAAGGGGCGAATAGCCTCTCTCAAGGAAAAAGGAGTCACCCCGGGACTAGTCGTGATCCTGGTAGGTGAGGATCCAGCTTCCCAGGTCTATGTGAGGATGAAGGGAAAGGCCTGTGAGGAGTTGGGCCTGTACTCAGACACCAAGCGGTTCCCGGAGGATCTGCCCGAGGATGAACTTCTAAAGCTCATTGACGAGTTGAACGAGGACCCAAGGGTACATGGAATCCTAGTGCAGCTTCCCCTTCCAAAGCATATCGACGAGAACAAGGTTCTTTTGAGGATCAAACCTGAGAAGGATGTGGACGGTTTCCATCCGGTGAATGTTGGAAAGATGCTCATAGGCGAGCCAGGCTTCCTTCCATGCACGCCCCATGGTGTGCAGGAACTTCTTACGCGAAGCGGGAATGATCCTGAGGGAAAACATGTGGTCATCGTGGGAAGAAGCAACATAGTTGGCAAGCCGGTTGCAGCCATTCTCATGCAGAAGAAGAAGGGAGCCAACGCTACCATCACTGTATGCCACTCCCGGACCAAGGACCTGCCAGCCATGTGCAGGCAGGCTGATATCCTGATTGCGGCCATGGGAGTTCCAAAGTTCATAAAGGAGAATATGGTCAAGGAAGGCGCAGTCGTCATCGATGTCGGCGTGAACCGTGTCGATGACCCTGAGGCAAAGAGGGGTTATCGACTTGTGGGTGACGTGGACTTCGAGCCCGTGGCAGCGAAGGCTTCTGCCATCACTCCTGTTCCAGGGGGTGTCGGTCCAATGACCATCGTGATGCTGATGATGAACACCATCATCTCAGCGGAGAACACTCTATCAGCCTGATATTGAAGGGATTCAGGAAGAGCTCTCGTGAGTGATTAAGGAGTGGTAACTATAACCAATAAACCATGTGATATAGTAGACCTTGCTGGTAAGGCCGGAGTGTACAAGTCGAAGCTAGGTCCAGGTAACTTGCTCCTCAGAGGTTTCATGGCTGGCCTATACATAGCAGTGGGCGGAGCTTTGGCCACGATTTGCTCTACAGGGGTTGCGGATTACCTTGGCCCGGGCATGGCAAAGGTCATCGCCGGTGCTGTCTTCCCCGTAGGGCTTATCGCCATCGTCCTCACTGGAATGGAATTGTTCACGGGTGACGCCATGCTGGTGCCCATGGCGGCCATGATGAAGAAAGTGAGCTGGAAGAAGGTTGGCTACATCTGGGGAATCGTATACGTGGGCAACTTCGTAGGATCCTTGTTCTGGGCCCTTATAATGGTCGTGGGTCCCCTACAAACCGGAACACTGCCCGAGGTGAGCGGGGCTGCGGTTTCCGACAGCGGCTTCGTTCTGAACGCCTTCGGCGTGAATGCGGTGAACATTGCGGCAGCAAAGACGCTCACCTACAAGGCTGCAGGTGGCATCATGGGGATGTCCTCCGTGCTCTTCGCGGCCATAGCCTGTAATCTGCTAGTGAACGTGGCCATATTGCTGGCCTTCTCCGCCAAGAACATGATCGGAAAGTTCTTTGGCATATGGTTTCCCATATTCGCATTCGTCGCCAGCGGATTCGAACACTGCGTCGCCAACATGTACTTCATACCAACTGGCATGATGGCACTGGGCCTTCATCCAGAGTACGTTCCACCTGCAGGTTCCCTGCTGGCCTATTACGGAGGCATCACGATGAGCGATTTCCTGGTGTGGAATCTGATACCAGTTACAATAGGGAACATCATAGGGGGACTGATCTTTGTAGGCGTGATCTACTTCTACTCGTTCAAAGGGGAACTGCCGACAACTTGCCCGGACGATTTACCGGGAGGTCCACCTGCCAACGGGAGCATCTGAATGGCTCAAGTCTCCTACCTTGCGATATTCACGGCGATCTTCTGGATCGCCCTTATCATCCTTATTTTCGCATTGGGAGGAGATCTGGCCTTCGTCCTCATGGCAGGTGGGATGCTGGCCATCCTGATCGCTCTTCCCTTCGGCATGTCGGCCCTGAACCGCTCGACCTTTCGCAAGGCGGCTGAGGAATATGGACCCTCTGCTGTTGATATACCAATCTCATCCATTGGTCAGACATTCAGTGGGAAAGTGGTACGGATAAAGGGAACCGTCAGTGGCATAGGAAGGCTCTGGCTCGCGAAGCCAAGGTACACGATCTCGGATGGCGAGAGGGATATCGAGGCAACCGCCATGTTCATGCCAAAGGCGAGTCTGAGGAAAGGTGACAAGGTGGAGGTCCTGGGAGTGATCAATCAGGGTCTTGTAGGCAAGGGAGAACTCACCATCTCAGTTCTCTCAATTGAAAAGAGCTGAGTGCCCTTAAAGTGGGTTCCAGCGCCACACCTTATATATATTTAATTCCTATTGCGACAATATGCAATACCAAAGGGGACGAAGGAGAGGAGCCCGCTGGATATCCCATATACCTATAGTGAGAGCCTTCGGGCCCCTAGATCAGCCACCAAGAGGAAGCGTTCAGCTCAAGTTCGAGGAGCTTGAGGCTCTTCGATTGGTGGACCTAGAGGGCATGGACCAGGAGCAAGCGGCGGTCACTATGGGCATCTCACGCAAGTCGCTGTGGCTTGATTTGAAGCGGGCTAGAGGTAAAGTGACTGAGGCCTTGGTCACGGGAATGATTATCCAGGTCGAGGGTGGAACTTACATGGTCCGAGGAAATCAAGCCTCAGGGCCAGAGCGAATGAGGATGCCGGGAAGAGTAAGAGGACCTCCAGCAGAGCAGAGATTTCCAGAGCAGAGGTGAGTTATCGCCCTTATATACCAAAGTGATACAGTGATAGGCGACTCTTTCATCCTCATATCTTTCTTCATGGATTGACTTGATCATTGGATCGATCGAACGATTTTCAAAATCCTGGGAGACATTACTCAACTCCTGATTCGTTCAGAAAAGCATTTATGGTGATTGCATAGTTCACCTGTTAGCAATGCTCCGCGAATGCAATACCCATGGCTACTTCAGAGGCGACACCTGCCCAATCTGTGGAGACAAAGGCAAGTTCCTCATGAACGAAGATGAGCTGGAAAGGATAGGGAGGACTATGGCCGGAGCCCTCAGACACTTCCCTGAGAACTTCGGTCTAGAGATGGATGACCAGGGCTTCGTCAATCTGAGAGACTTCGTTCGAGCGCTGCAGAGGCATCAGAGGAGATTCCATTGGGTCAGACCGCACCACATCATAGCGGTGATCGAGACCGACCCCAAGGGAAGATACCAAGTTAGCAACGAATCCATACGGGCAACCTATGGGCACTCGATCGAGCTGGATCTGAGGCTTCCCACGGACAACATCCCAGAGGAGCTTTACTATCCTACCACGCCAGAAGAGGCGGATATCATTCTGGAGACAGGTCTCAAGCCCTCAGACAGGAAGATGGTCCATCTTTCCAAGACCTATGGGGACGCGATGAACGCCGGCCGAGTGAGAACAGATGAACCCATAATATTGACAATCGACGTGGAAAGCGCAATGGCTGATGGTTACACTGTGGGAAGAGCTGGAAGGACCGTCTACCTTGCCAAGGAGATACCCGCCGAGTACCTGAGGAAGGCAGAGGAACCGGAAGAGGAAGAGATCATCTGAGGGATCAATTTCGATCATCCGGGCGATAGGTACTTTAAAACATAGGATGAGTTCTCACAGATGTTCGTAAGGGCAGACAGGCTCCTTGATGAATGGGACGATCAGGGAATCCATATAATCGGATACGCGTGGAGAGGTTTTGAACCAGTGGTGAGTCTGTACGAGCCAGGATCCGATAGGATTCTGGAAATGAAGCTGGACTCCTTGGATCTGATCCTTTCGAAGAAGAAGACCTGTGTTGGACGCTTCGAAGGGGGCACATATCATCCATGCCCTCAGAAAGCCGAGGTCAAGAACTTCAGCCAGTGCCGGAAATGTGCCTCATCGTGGATACCCATTCAGGAATGTGTTTTCGAGCCACGGTGTAGAGGTGAGCGCTGCGACTGCGACTTCTGCAGCAGGGGACATGTGGTCTACGCCGCTTTTATAGGAACGTCGATAAAGGTGGGTATGACAGGAGGTATGCGCCTGGAGATCAGGGGAATAGAACAGGGGGCCGATGCCATCGTGCCTTTGGTGGAATGCGAAAGCAGACTCGACGCCAGGAATATGGAGAACGAACTGGCCAAGAGGCTGGGGCTTACTCAGAGAGTACCCCAAAGATCGGCCTTGAAGGCTATTGCCATTCCAGCTGATAAGGCTCATGTCATCCGCAAGTATCGGGAGATCTTGGAAAAGGCTGGCAATTTCTGCCAGCCACTGAGGGAGGAGATCTCATTCCTGGATGACTATCCAATTGGAGGGTTGGACAACGCTCCAATCCTCGCCTCAACGGAAGGATCTCACAAGGGGGAACTTCTTGGTCTCAAGGGGAAGTTCGCGATCTACAGGGAATCGAATGGATCCACCAAAGCGCTCAACCTCTCAGACTGTGTGGCCAGAAGATTAAGAACTTTAGATTAAGTCCAGAGGTCATTCCAAAAAGCTATTTCCTATTTCCACTATACACCGGTAAACTGGTGATCAAATGACGGTTATAATGACCCCCGACCAGGTGGAGGAGCGTTTTGGTAAGCTGTTCTGCAAGGGGTTTTACACCCTGGTTGATGAGAGGAACGGCCTGGCGCAGGTCATAGATGAGTGCATAGCCCGAGGACCCGTAGAGTGGGATGCTGTCAACAGAAAGAGAGCTGGCGGGGTCATCACGAATGTGAAGGTGGACGGTTCGACCCTCATCATGGACGCAGTTATCGGGGAGAAAGAGGTCAACTTCGGACCGGCCTCAACCGAAACTGGAGGTCAGGGACTCAAATCACTCATAGTGGACGGAGATGAGGTCAGAACCACCTGGGTTGGCCTTGCAGGAGCATCGATAGGAGTGGGCGCATGCATCCCTCAGGGCCCTGGAACGGTGAGAACTGAGTATCCGGATGATCTCAAGATCGGCGGAGCCCACAGGGTGGAGGTGACCATTATCACCAGGAAGATGGTGAGAGTTGTATTCTCGGTGGATGACACTGATACCAAGGAGAAAGGCGCTACCTGGGCAATGATGCTCAAGGCTGGTCGATCCTGCCCGATAGGTAGGTTCCTGGAGCATAAAATAATTCAGCTGAACCCAAAAGTACCGAACAAGACGACAAACTGCGTCTCGGTCGGCATCTCCTTCGCCGTGGAGGAGAAGGATGTGGAAATGTTGATCGATTGGATCACAGACTATGTCCGGGAGAACACCTACTCTGATGACACGACCTTGGCTATATTCAAGGGTCTCAAGATCCCTGAGGAATTGGAATCTTACGGGCTCGACGCCAAGAGAAAGATACTCACCAAGCAGGAAGCCATGGACGTAGCAGCCCGTAACGGCGTTCAGCTCGTGGAGATAACCGGAGGTATCGGGATGATAGGCGCGGTGGCGGGTATAGGCTGCTTTGACATGGGACTCAAGTCCGCGGCGTTGATAGAGGATTTCGACTCCCTTTGATTTGGCCATTCATTTGAGCCCGATCCGCATGGTGAGGATTTCGACTCATACTTCAGAAGGTTGAGGAGGAAATAACTCAGGGGAGTTGAGAAGAAAGTGAACCAATGGAAAAAATGAACTCCCAAACGGATCAGACGCCAGCTCAATTCCTTTGATTCCAACAACTGGCTTTCTGATGCTTGTATCTAAAAGTATTTAAGCGATTTAGGAGTTGGTGCCAATAACCTGACCTTGGGAGGGCATGATTATTAGAAGCGAAATCACCCAGGTCATAGCGAATACCGCATATCAGACCTACGAGAAGAGGATCCTTAAAGAGGTTCTTGAGAACCAGATCCCAAGGCATGTCGCCATCATCATGGATGGCAATCGCCGATTCGCCAGAGAATTCGGTCTTGCCCAGAATGAGGGACATGAGAAGGGGAAGGACAAGCTAGAGGAGCTGATGGAATGGTGCCTTGAACTTGGCATCAAGGTGCTCACGGTATATGCCTTCTCAACCGAGAACATAACCCGGGATGAGGAGGAGGTCAGATACCTAATGGACCTGTTCGAGGAGAATTTCCTGAAACTGGGTGATGATGAGAGGATACACAAACACAAGATCAAGGTCAGTGTTCTGGGTCAAAGAGACATGCTACCTGATAGGGTGAACCAGGCCATCAAGTACGCTGAGGAAAGGACAATCGGCTACGATAGGTACTTCTACAATATCGCTGTGGCCTACGGGAGCAGGGAGGAGATCGTCCAGGCCATAAAGCAGGTAGCCCAGGAGGTCAAAGATGGTCGCCTTGCTGTAGAGGACATTAATGAACAGGAATTCTCAAGATTCCTCTACACCGCCGACTTTCCGGACCCCGATCTAGTTCTCAGGACATCCGGCGAGGAGAGGGTATCGAACTTCCTTCTCTGGCAGCTGGCGTACTCCGAGCTGTACTTCACTGATGTCTACTGGCCGGGTTTTCGAAAGATCGATTTCCTCAGGGCCATAAGGTCCTATCAGATGAGGCGACGCAGGTTTGGGAAGTGACCCCGGAATGCGAGCTTGATTATTGAGTGGGTGTGAACGATGTCCAAGTATGACCTGGTCCTGCTTCATCCTCCAGCGGTTTACGATTTCAGGAAACGATCAATATTCTATGGGCCTGTGAGCGATGTGGTACCCTCAACCCCCATTTTCGAGATGTACCCATTTGGATTTACGACCATGGCCAACCATCTTCATAAGGAGGGGTACAAGGTCAGGATCGCGAACCTGGCTAGCATGATGCTCAACGATCGCAACTTCGATGTCGAGCGGTTCCTCAAGAAAATGGATTCCGAGGCTTTTGGTATTGATCTCCACTGGCTACCTCATGCTCACGGTTCTTTGGAGATAGCAAAGCTTGTAAAGAACCTCCACCCGAACTCCAAAGTGGTGATGGGAGGCTTCTCCTCCACTTATTATTACGAAGAACTTATTCAATATCCCCAAGTGGATTTCATCCTGAGGGGGGACTCCACAGAGATCCCAATCTGCGACCTCATGAACTCGTTGGATAAAGGAGATCCATTGGAGAGGGTTCCCAATCTCTCTTGGAAAGATGATGGTCGAAGCAAGCATAATCCCATGTCCTTTGTTCCGGAGGACTTGGACTACATGGATATTGATTATGGCTGGATGATTAAATCTGTCATTCGATACCGTGACATGGAGGGATTCAAACCCTGGAAGAATTGGGATCAGAACCCATTGACGGTGATCATCCCCGTGAAGGGATGCTCTCTCAACTGCGTGGAGTGCGGAGGCTCCTGCTACGCCATGCAGAGATTCCTGGGAAGGGACAGACCCGCTTTCAGGAGCCCAGAGAAGGTGGCCGAGGACCTCTACAACATTCAGTGTTACCTGAAGGCCCCCACATTCATCGTTGGAGACATTAGGATGGCTGGGGACAAATGGGCTGAGAGGCTCCTAGAGGAAGCAAAGCGAATCGGGGTGACGAACCACATTGCTTTCGAGCTATTCCGTCCCGCGGGAGAGGAGCTGTTTCGCAAGATGGATAGCTCATTGGAAGGCTACTCCCTTGAGATCTCTCCTGACTCACATGACGAGAATGTGAGGAAGATGCTGGGAAGGAACTACTCCAATCAGGCCATGGAAGTCACGATCATGAAGGCTTTGGAGAACGGATGCGAGCGCTTTGATCTCTTCTTCATGATCGGTTTGCCTGGTCAGGATCCAGACAATGCGATGGCATCATCCGAGTATTGCAGGCATCTCTTCTCAATCGTGGGCAACGACAGAAGGCTTGTTCCTTACACGGCCCCACTGGCCCCCTTCCTTGACCCAGGGAGCCTCGCATTTGAGAACCCAGACAAGTATGGATATCGAGTGCTTGCCAGGACGCTAGAGGAACATCGGGTCCTTCTCACCGACCCATCGTGGAAGAGGGTCCTATCATACGAGACCATCTGGATGTCAAGGGATCAAATTGCGGAGACATCCTATGACGCTGCAGATCTCCTCAACCAGATCAGGTTCGATTGTGGTCAGATAAACCGCGATGAATTTGAGGGAAGGGCTGAGAGGACATCAAATGCCAGGGACCTCATGGAGAGACTTGACCTCGTTCTCGAGATCAAAGACGGGGATGAAAGGGAGAGCAGACTGTCTCAGCTCAGGGAAGAGGGCTATGCCCTCATGGAGTCCACTATTTGCCAGAAAAGAGAGCTTGAATGGAGGACGAGGGGAGCCTTCATGAATGCCCCAAGGGTTTTTCTTGGATTGATTCGTCCCAAGCGCCGCCGTGCCTGAATTTGGCTGAAAGGTAAGTGGCAAAATATTGTAAGTTGAAAAGATCAGAAATATAGAAAGGAAGGGTTGAGCGGGTAAAGTCTGTTATCAGCCTTTCTCGCCAAGCTCTTTTGACCGCCTCGCAGCTGCGTCAACAGCTTCCATGAGGGCTCCTCGAACTCCCGCGCTCTCAATGATCTGAAGGCCCTCGATGGTCGTGCCCGCTGGAGAGGCAACCATGTCCTTGAGCGCTCCAGGATGCTTCTTGGTATCAAGAACGGATTTCGCTGCTCCAAGAACGGTCTGGGCAGCAAGGCTGATCGCTACATCGCGAGGCAAACCTGCCAACACCCCACCGTCTGCTAACGCTTCTATGATGACATATACGAAGGCAGGACCACTTCCGCTAAGACCTGTTACCGCATCCAGCAGGTGTTCTGGTAGGCCATATGCGATTCCGTTGGAGTCAAGTATCTCCTGAACGGTCCCAGCATCTTCCTTTGTGGCATGGGTGCCCAAAGCGTAGCCTGCAGCCGTAGCTCCTACCATCAGGGGTTGGTTGGGCATGACTCTGATTACTCTAACTCCTGGCTTCAGACAGGACTCTATGAAATCGATCCTGATGCCCGCGGCTATGGATATGACTAGATGATTCTCATTAAGGTGCGGCCTCAATCCCGCAAGGACCTGCGGGAGATACTGAGGTTTCACCCCCAGGACTATGAGGTCGGCGGACCTTGCCACCAGGATATTGTCTGCTGTGGTCTCCACACCAATGGTCTGCGTGATGTAATCCCTGCGCTCCGGAATGATCTCTCCGGCAATGATCTCCCCGGGTTCCACTAGGCCACTGTCAATGATGCCCTTCATGAGCGCCTCCGACATGTTGCCGGCCCCGATGAAGCCAATCCTCTTTTCCATCTCATACACCCCTATCCAAGGAGGATAGCGACAACGCTACAACAGATGACGTATTTAATACCTGTGAGCTACTCCGTACCATCCAGTACTTTGAACTTGCGGGCAGTCAGTCACTTCTTGAGAGCCTTGATGATCTCACGCATGAAGGCTGGGAGGTCCGCAGGTGTTCTGGAAGTAATTATGTTTCCGTCACAAATGACCTCGGTATCGATGAACCTAGCTCCGGCATTGATCATGTCATCCTTTATGGCCATAACCGCGGTAGCTCTCTTTCCTTTGAGTATTCCAGCTGAGATGAGAACTGATCCTCCGTGGCATATTGAGGCCACAAGCTTGCCATTGTCGAATAACTTCCTAACGAAGTCATTTACAGCTGGGTATCTTCGAAGCCTATCTGGTGCCCATCCCCCAGGAACTATCACTCCATCGTACTTATTGGGGTCCACCTCGTCGATGGCGGCGTCCGCCACGACTTCGTACCCGTGCTTGCTGTAGTACACATCACAATCGACTCCAATGACTGTCACATTGAAGCCTTCTTCCCTGAGGCGAAGAAGCGGGTACCAGAGTTCTAAATCCTCGTAGTCGTCCTCCGCAAGTATAGCAATATCCTTGGCCATACGGTCACCCCGCCTAATATTGTTGGAAAAGGGATATATGCTTTGGTCCAAAGTGAAGCCCGAACTCGATCCTGATCCAAAACGATCTTCATTGATCGTACAAGAATGGCCTATTAAAAACGAAAGAATCTCACGAATAGCGTAATTAAATAATGGGACAATAGAGGTAAACGTCCTTAATCCATGGATTTGCTCCAATTCTTGGCTTCGGAGAGGAAGAGAACCTCCAAAGGTGACGAGGAAAGATACGCCATCATTCTTCAGATAAGAGGAAGCGTGGAGCGTATCATATCCAGAAAAGGATGTCTTGGGCAATAGAATGGGTCATAACTCCCAATAATAATGACCTTTTTCCGACGAAATAACTCTAAGATTAACCTGAACAAACACCTAGAAGGTTTAAATAAAGAGACTTTATTGCCCCTTCGATGCTCGTAGAGGAATATCTCCCATTGGCGATTTTTGCCCTCATTGCGGTGGTCTTCCCAGCACTCAGTTTTTGGGCATCAAGGTTCTTCAGGCCTACGAAAAAGGGAGCCATGAGGAGCACCACGTATGAGTGCGGAGAAGTGCCCATCGGAGAGGCGCAGATCCAGTTTCATGTCCAATTCTACATCTTCGCTATCATCTTCGTTATTTTCGATGTCGTGATCGTATTCTTGATGATCTGGGCTCTTGTGTTCTCCGGGCTGCCCGACCTGGCGAAGATCTATATGGCCATCTTCCTTGCGATCCTTCTCGTGGGTGTTGGCTATGCACTGAAGAAAGAGAAGGTGATTTGGATATGAACGACAACCCGAACGCTGTTGCAATGAATTCCAAGGACTTCATGGACTGGTCCAACAATGTCATAGATGACATACTGAGGGCCACTCAGGCAAAGAAGGCTCTGGACAAGCTCATGCTTCCATTCTGGAACTGGTCCCAGAGGAATTCTATGTACCCACTTCACTTTGGCCTCGCATGCTGCGCATTGGAGATGGCTGCATCATCAGGTCCAAGATGGGACGCGGAACGTCTCGGTATCATATACAGGTCCTCGCCAAGACAGTGCGATGTGCTCCTGCTTAATGGATGGATATCGAAGAAAGTGAGACCGGCACTCCGCAGGCTATACGAGCAGATGCCAGCCCCCAAGTGGGTAATTGCCATGGGTGAGTGCTCGATCTCTGGTGGACCATGGTACGATTGCTACAATGTGGTTCAGGGAGCGGATACCTTCCTCCCTGTGGATATCTACATACCTGGATGCCCCCCGAGACCTGAAGCGCTCATCGACGGTTTCCTCAAATTGCAGCAGAAGATTAAGGCAGAGGCAAAAGGGCCGTTCCTAGAGGACTGAGGTGATCACTTGGCGGAGATAACAGCATGCAGTGGAAATTTGACAGGATTAGAGATTGCTGATGCACTGTCCAAGAAGTTCGCGGAGGGTGTCACCATTAATTCCGCTTCTCCCAGGAGAGTATACTCCCAGGTGAACAAGGAGGTCTTCCTGGAGGTGTGCAAGTTCATGAAGGACGAGCTCCTCTTCGATCATGCCTCCCTGGTTTCAGGAGTGGACAGAATTGACAGAATTCAGGCAATTTATCATATTACATCTTACATCAATAATTGCTGCCTCATGGAAATCGTGGTGGACCTAGATCATGAGGCCCCCGAAATTGATTCTGTAACCCCGCTTTGGGAGGGTGCGAATTACCACGAGAGGGAGACCTACGACATGATGGGTATAGTCTTCAAGGGACACCCAGATATGAGGAGGATCTTCCTCCCCGATGATACCAAATTCTATCCCCAAAGAAAGGACTTCAAGCTGAAGGAGGTGCCCTGAAATGGCAGAGATGTGGGTGAACATGGGTCCACAGCATCCATTCAACCATGGTTTGTGGAACCTCAGGGTCCTGATGGACGGAGAGACGATCAAGTATGCTGAACCCATCCTGGGCTACCTTCACAGGGGATGGGAGAAGAGTATGGAAAATAGGACTTATCCCCAGATCATACCTCTCTCTGACCGTCTCTGCTATGGTTCGTCCATGTCCTGGAGTCACCTCTACTGCATGACCATGGAGGAGCTTTTTGACATCGAGGTTCCTGAAAGAGGGGAGTATATCAGGGTGATAGTCCTCGAGCTCCAGAGGATAGTCTCACATCTTCTTTGGCTCATGGCCTTCGGCGTGGACCTGGGTAATCTTACCGTGATGCTCTACGTGATAAGAGAGAGGGAGATGTTCCTAGATCTCCTTCAGAGCATCACCGGAGCCAGGATGACATACAACTATCCTAGGATAGGTGGCGTGAGGAACGATCTTCCCCCCGATTTCGAGAGGGACTGCATCAGGGCTATGGATTACTTTCAGGGAAAGATTGACGATTACGAGAAGCTCTGTGACGGGAGCAAGATATTCAGGATGAGAACCGAGGGACTCGGTGTGGTGAAACCAGCCGATGCGATTAACCTCGGGCTGACTGGACCCAATCTGAGGGCAAGCAGCGTTGATGTGGACATCAGGAGGGACGATCCCTATTCTGTCTACGAAGAGTTCGACTTCGATGTCTGTACCCATGATGCCTGCGACACCTATGCCCGTTACCGTGTGAGAATGGACGAGATGAGAGTCTCCTGTGATATCGTAAAACAGGCGTTAGAGAAGATCCCCGATGGGCCCGTTAGAGTGAAGGTCCCCAAGAACGCACCCAATAAGACAGCGGTGGCGAGGGTCGAGGACCCGCGGGGTGAGGGGATGATGTATGTGGTGGGCGATGGCACTGACAAACCATACAGGTTGAGCGTGCGCAGCCCGGTCTTCGTGTACGTATCCGCCGCGAACCACATGCTGAAGGGACACAAGATAGCGGATGTCCCATCGGTCATGGGCTCCATCGACATGTGCCTAGGCGAAACAGACAGGTGATCGCATGGAACTATACACTTTTATAGAAGGCATCGTGGTCTGGCTGGTTAGCATCGTTCAATACATACTCAATGTGATCGGTCTCCACGGCCTGGCTGACTGGCTCGGCGGTGCGGAGATCGTCAATATATTGACATACCTTGGCCAGGCTTTGATCGTCTTCCTCGTTGGCTTCGTCATCTGTCTGACAATGATATGGCAAGAAAGGAAGACCCTGGGCAGGCTCATGGATCGGAGGGGGACCAGAATCGGTCCCCTTGGCTATGCTCAGCAACTTGCAGATGGATTCAAGACCTTCCTAAAGGAGATCATCGTCCCTGACAAGGCTTGGGTATCTGGTTACAACTGGGCCCTCATTATTCTGATCGCCTCTTCGGTTATCTTAGTGGGAATCATACCGCTCAGCGATGGTTGGTTCCTCTCCAGCACCCCTGCGGGACTGCTGCTTCTGTTTGCGGTATTCAGCCTTGCACCATTCGCCATCCTTATCGGCGGATGGGCGTCGAACAACAAGTACACCCTCATTGGGGGAATGAGATCCGCCGCTCAACTGATATCATACGAGGTCCCACTCCTGCTGTCCACAGTGGGCGTGATACTTCTCGCCGGGTCTCTCAGCTTCGGCGACATCGTTGCGGCGCAGGATACCATATGGTTCGTCATCCCCCAGATCATCGGTTTCATTATCTTCATGATCGCCATGAACGCGGAGGTCGAGAGGATACCTTTCGATCTTCCTGAGGCGGAGGCGGAACTGGTCGAGGGGTGGGGTACGGAGTACGGCGGCCTTAGATTTGGACTAATCATGTTCGCCGAGTATCTCAGGGGATATGCCGGTGCTGCTATCGCTGCCATCCTTTTCCTTGGCGGCTGGAATGGCCCCTACCTGCCCCCGGAGCTCTGGTTGCTCATTAAGGTATTCATCATATTCTTTGTCTTCATCTGGATTAGGGGCTCCTTCCCAAGAGTCAGGACCGATCAGATCCTGAACATTGGATGGAAGTGGCTGATGCCCCTAGCGATGATCAACCTGGCCATCGCTGTGGCCTTCAAGATGCTGGGGTGGTTCTAATGACAGAGGCAAAGCGATACAAGAGAAGAGAACCGCCGAAGCCTACGGGATATATAACCAAACCTCTGGGCGTCACTCTGAGACAAACCATCAAATCCACCATAAACAGGCCCAATACAGTCCTGTATCCATGGGAGAAGCTCCAGCTTCCTGACTGCTTCAGAGGGAGACCGGGTCTGGTTATCCAGGAGTGTATTGGCTGCGGTATGTGCATGCGTATCTGTCCCAACAAGTGCATCGAGCTTGTTGAGGTCGATGTCCCTGAGAGGGGCAAGTGTAAACGCCCCCAGGTGGACCTAGGAAGATGCATGATGTGTGGCTACTGTGCAGAGTACTGCCCCACCGATGCAATGATCGTCACTCCAGAATACGAGCTAGCTGCTACCAGCCGGAGAGAACTGATACTGGATCCCTTCGAGCTGATCCACGAGCACAAACCCGGCTACGAGGTTCACCGCGTCGAGGTCCTTCAGTCGGAGGCATCCAAGGGAAAGGACGCCGTGGAGTACCGCTTCATGGACGAGAAAGATGCACCAATACTGGACAATGACGCATGCATAGGTTGCGGTCGTTGCATGAAAGCTTGCCCCTCCGATTGCATCGAGATGGTCGAGGTGGGCAAGAACGAGAAAGGAAAGCCCATTAAACGGCCGAAATTCGATTTCACCAATTGCGTGAGCTGCGAGAACTGCGTGCTCACGTGTCCCAAGGACGCACTCAAGATGAAGGAGGTTGTCTGAATGGACTGGGAACTTCTATTCTTCCTGATATTCGCGGCGATCACTATCGCTGCAGCGGTATCCATCATGTTCTCAAAAGACGTGGTCCGCTCTGTAATGTACCTAGCACTGACATTCATCGGGGTTGCGGTCATATTCTTCTTCCTGGAGGCCGAGTATGTCGCGCTTATCCAGATATTGATCTATGTGGGCGCGGTCACCGTTTTGATACTGTTCGGTATAATGCTGACCAAAAGAAGACTGCTGGGTGGTGAGCGCGATGAATAGGCAACAGTACCTGGCTGGAATGTCGGTCCTGCTGCTTTCTATGCTCATCATAGGCTCTCTGATAGTCTCGAGTTGGCCCGCGGGCGAGATAACCAACATCGGATTGGATGCCCTGGGAAAAGGGACGTTCGAGACCTATGGCGTCACATTCCTCGTAGTAGGGTTGGTCATGTTCACATCCATGCTAGGTGGCGTTTTTCTGGCCAAGGAGGATGATGAAGAATGATCCCCATGGAGTATTTCCTGGCCCTAAGCGCCATCCTGTTCGTCATTGGTGCCTACGGTGTGCTCACCAAGCGTAACGCTATCATCGTTCTCATGAGTATAGAGATCATGCTAAATGCAGCGAACATCAACTTCGTGACCTTTTCGTCGTACTTCGACGACGTCGCGGGACAGGTGTTCGCTTTATTCTCGATAGCTGTGGCGGCCGCGGAAGTCGCGGTTGGATTGGCCATCCTTCTGAACCTGAACAGGGTCAGAGGAACGATCAATCTGGACGAGATACATCTGCTGAGGTGGTGACATGGACATCATAGATTTCGCATGGCTAATACCGGTACTTCCACTCATCTCGTTTCTGATCGTAGGCCTGTTCGGGAAGAAAATGCCCGAGGGTGGCGGATACGTCGCAATCATCTTCTCCCTGGCTTCAATGGTACTGTCACTCCTGATCGCCATTCCGGTACTGAACGGTACATACGGAGGAGTGTACGAGCAGAGTGTAACCTGGCTCGTACTATCTGACGAGTACAAGCTTGATATTGGCATATACATCGACCAGCTGACAGCGCTGATGCTCATCGTTGTCTCTGTGATCAGCACCCTCGTGGTGATCTACTCCATAGGGTACATGCACAAGGAGGGGGAGCGGAAGCCAAGGTACTACGCCGAGATCTCCCTGTTCATCGGGGTAATGCTTGGACTGATCCTGGCGAACAACTATCTCTGGCTGTTCATCTTCTGGGAGCTTGTCGGCCTATGCTCATATCTACTAATAGGATTCTGGAACCACAAGCCATCCGCGGCTTCGGCTGCCAAGAAGGCGTTCCTGGTGACGAGGGTCGGAGACATCATGTTCATGATCGGTATCATCATCCTCTTCACCACATTCAAAACGCTGAACTTCAGCGATCTCTTTGCCATTGAGGCGACGGGGACGAATCTCGAACTCCTGACGCTCGCCACCTTCTTCATCTTTGGCGGTGCAATAGGAAAGAGCGCCCAGTTCCCGCTGCATGATTGGTTGCCCGATGCGATGGAGGGCCCCACCACAGTGTCGGCTCTAATCCACGCAGCAACCATGGTCAAGGCGGGTGTGTACCTGGTGGCGAGGTCATATCCACTGTTCGTACAGTGCCCTGAGACACTGCTCATTGTAGCGATAATCGGTGGCGTGACCGCGATATTCGCGGCATCCATGGCGCTTAACAATCCCAATATCAAACGGGTGCTCGCATACTCGACCATCTCTCAATTGGGATACATGATCCTAGCCCTTGGAGCAGGAGGCTACTTCTTCTACTATGGGAACCCGGCTGACGGTTACACGGCGGGCATGTTCCACCTAATGAACCATGCGTTCTTCAAGGCCTTGCTCTTCCTTTGCGCCGGGTCCGTAATACACGCTGTGGGAACAGAGGACATGCGACTGATGGGTGGTTTGCACAAGAAAATGAAGATCACATCATTTGCCATGCTCATAGGCGCCCTATCCATCTCTGGGATACCGATATTAAGCGGTTTCTGGAGCAAGGATGAGATATTAGCGGCAGTCTTCGAAACAGGAGAAGTCAATTCCATATTCCTTCTGCTCTGGCTAATGGGCATCGTGACCGCGTTCATGACCGCATTCTACATGTTCAGACTGTGGTTCATGACATTCGCAGGAAAGGAGGGCGAGGTGTCAAAGCACGCTCACGAGTCCCCGAAGGTAATGACCGGACCCCTCGTGACTCTCGCTATCTTCGCTGCGTTCTCTGGACTGGCTGTGCTCTTTGGTTTCGGACAGGTCATCTACTTCGGCCACCCCCATCACGCCGATGCGATAGAGATACTAACCGAGGTCTTCACCTCCCCGCTCACATACCTATCGATATTACTGGCAGTGCTAGGAGTTGTGCTTGCTTACCTAGTGTATTGCAAGAAGATCATCTCTTCAGATTTCTTCGTCTCCTCACCCGGAACGAAGAGGATGCACAAGCTGCTACTGGACAGATACGGCTTTACTTGGGGATACAACGCCTTCGCGGAGAAGGTAGTTTACGGATTCGCCAAGGTTGTAGACAAATTCGACCAGAAGGGCATTGACGGCGTGGTCAACGGAATCAGCAATGTAATCGTTGGATTCGGACAGCGCTTCAGAAAAGTTCAGAGCGGAATGGTACAAGGATACGCCACGGTGGTGGTGGCAGGTATCGTGGCAATATTGCTGATACTATACATCACAGGAGTACTGGGGTGATACCATGTTCGATGACATACCAATACTATCAATCATCGTCTTTCTTCCACTGATAGGCGCAGTGATCGCCTTCGCCCTAGGCAACAACAAGAGGATGGCAAAGCTCATCGCCCTGATATTCTCGGCGATTACGCTTCTTCTCTCGCTCCTGCTACTCACTGAGTTTAACATGAGCACCGGGACTTTCCAATTCACGGAAAGCTATACCTGGATAGAGACGCTCGGAATCAGTTACAGCTTGGGTGTTGATGGAATAGGCCTGCTGATGGTCATTCTGACAACACTACTCTGTTTCCTGGCCATCCTATTCTCATGGGATGTAGAAAAGAGGACCCACGAGTACATGGGCCTCATGCTGGTGTTGGAAGTAGGAGTGCTGGGCGTATTCATGTCCCTGGATTACTTCCTCTTCTACATCTTCTGGGAGGTCGTCCTCATCCCGATGTTCTTCCTGATAGGCATCTGGGGAGGACCCAGGAAGGAATACGCAGCCATCAAGTTCTTCATCTATACACATGTGGCGAGTCTGGCCATGCTCATAGCAATACTGGCCATGTACTTCGAGGCCAAACCCATGCTGGAGTCGCTGATAGGCCATGCAAGCTTTGGGATGCTCGACATCGCCTTGGTAAGCGGAAACTTCAGCTACATATTCCAGGTAGCCGTGTTCGGCGCGCTCTTCTTCGGTTTCGGAGTCAAGATGCCAATCGTGCCTTTCCATACTTGGCTACCAGACGCTCATGTGGAGGCACCAACTGCGGGATCGGTGCTTCTAGCCGGTCTCCTCCTTAAGATGGGAGCATACGGTCTGGTTAGAATTGCACTGCCGACACTTCCTGAAGGCGCAGAAGCTTTCGTTCCCATTATGCTGGCTATAGCGATATTATCCATATTGTACGGAGCGTTCGCCTCTCTAGCTCAAAGGGATCTGAAGAAGATGGTTGCGTTCTCTTCAATCAGTCACATGGGCATCGTACTGTTAGGATTCGCTACTCTATCTGAGATTGGAATCGCAGCAGGTGTGTTCCAGATGTTCGCCCACGGTCTCATCACAGCTGTACTGTTCATGATGTGCGGTGTCGTGCAGCATAAAGCGGGCACGAGGGAGATACCACTTCTCGGTGGCCTTGCTCCAAAGATCCCAATCGCGGCTACTTTCATGACTATTGGGTTCTTGGCATCGCTCGGCCTACCGGGAATGGTTGGTTTCATCGCCGAGTTCTCGGTTTTCGCGGCAACATTCGATGCCTTCGGATGGTTGCTGATCCTGCCGATCATTAGCGTTGCTATCACTGCTGGTTATTATCTTTGGGCGCTGCAGAGGACTATGTTCGGACCACTCACGGATAAGATAAATCTGTCTCATTTGAAGGATGTCAGCTGGTACGAAGCTGCCCCGTTGGCGGTTCTTTGCATCCTGATCGTGGTCTTCGGACTCCTTCCGGGATTGGCGTTCGACATGATCAGACCAGCGACTGAGATCGTGACAGGTCTACTGGGGGTGATCTGAGATGGATCTAACGGCTGTACTTCCTGAGATCATCATGATCATCTTCGCAGCGGTCCTTCCAGCGGTATACCTGGGAACCAAGAACGACAAGATGGTCGCTGGCATATCAATTGCAGGCATCTTGATAGCAATGGCCACTGTGGGCCAGTTCCTCTGGAACGGCGCTTCCCCGGTGGTGTTCGAGAATCTGCTGCAGCTGGACGCGTTCTCTGCACTCTTCATGCTAGTGTTCCTGATCGTTGCCCTTTACGTGGTGATAGCGTCTGTCAGATACATTGAGAAAGAGAGGCACCTAGCCGAGTACTACACGCTGATCATGTTCGCAACGGTCGGTATGATGGTGGTGGCCTCCGCCACTGATCTCATCACCCTGTTCGTTGGAATAGAGCTCACTAGTCTCTCTTCATTCGCTCTTGTGGGATTCCGCAAGAAGGACAAGCGCGGAGCGGAGGCGGCGACCAAGTACTTCGTGATCGGTGGTCTTTCCTCTGCGATCTCCCTGTACGGCATTTCACTGCTGTACGGAGTGACCCATACGACCAACATCGCAGAGATTGGGGCGGTCGTTGGAGACATCACTGGATTGGGACCCGCATTGTACATTTCATTGGTGATGCTTATCGCCGGATTCGGGTTCAAGGTCGCGATCGTACCCTTCCACATGTGGGCACCTGATGTGTACGAGGGCGCTCCTACCCCAATAGCCTCGTTCCTGGCAGCAGGTTCCAAGAAGATGGGTCTTGTAGCGCTGTTCAAGATCTTCCTGATAGGGCTCTTTGCCATCAAGGCCGATTGGGAAATAGCGGTGGCAGTCATTGCCATTGCCACCATGACCCTTGGTAATATCATGGCCGTGAACCAGACCAGCATCAAGAGGATGTTGGCCTACTCAAGTATCGCTCAGGCAGGATACATACTAATCGTGCTTCCCATAGGCACTGACTACGCCCTGATGGGTGGGATATTCCACATCATCACCCATGCCTTCATGAAGGGAGGCGCCTTCCTCATCGTGGCCGGTCTTTCGATGTCCGCTCTTGGGGAGAATATCGCTGATTACAAGGGACTGGCAAAGCGCACTCCCTTGCTGGCTCTGGGCATGGCGATACTTCTGTTCGCTCTTGCTGGAATACCCCCATTATCGGGATTCGCCAGTAAGGTCGTACTGTTCTCCAGTGCAGTGGACGCCTCGATGATACCTGCTGACAATTGGATGATCTGGCTAGCCATCGCTGGTGTGCTCAACAGTGCCTTGTCCTTGTACTACTACGCTCGAGTGGTCAAGTACATGTATGTTGAGAAGGGTCCGGAAAGCAAGATCAGGATTCCAACAACTGTGGCCATAGCCATATTCATCTGCGTGGTGGCGACTGTGATTATTGGAATATATCCCGAACCCATCGTCGATGCCTGCCAGGCAGCGGCAACAGCGTTCTTCGCTTGAATAAACCCCTTTTCCTCTTTTCTAATTATTTCATTTCTTACATCATCAGGACAAAACATCCCTCAATACAGCGGATTACTGGCTTCACTTTCTCCTCATACGGCTGATAGTACTCTAGTAACGGTTAAGTACGGATTCATCATTAGGCGAAATGATGCCCCTTAGCTGGGATGAACCAATCTCAGAAGAACTGCTGATGGTGGAGAATGAGATCCGCCGGAACGTGCAGTCTCAACAGGAGATGCTCACCGAAATCTCCATGCACATCATAGGCTCAGGTGGCAAGAGAATCAGGCCTGGAGTATCCCTTTTGGCATATCACGCTGTAGGGGGGCAGAAACCAGACGAGATCATAGGTATCGCGGCCGCCTTCGAGATTATTCACTCCGCCACGCTCATCCATGACGACATCAACGATGGAGGGCATACCAGACGAGGTGTGGTAACCGCTTACAGGAAGTATGGTGTCCAGCAAGCCCTGATAGCGGGCGATTTCCTTTTCGTGAAAGGGTTCAGACTCGGAGGAAGTCTAGGCCAGGAACTTGTGGACGTGATAGCCGACGCCTGCACTGGAATGGCGGAGAGCGAGATATTACAAGGCCAATACGAGAAGAACCCTTCGACATCGTTGGATGTTTATATCAAGATAATCAAAGGGAAAACTGCGAAGCCGTTCGAAGCGGGTGCCCGAACCGGGGCAACACTAGGTGGGGGTTCATCTGAGCAGGTGAATGCCTTGGGATTGTTCGGTCTCAACCTGGGGATCGCATTTCAGATCATCGATGATATCCTAGATATTACGGGTGACGCGTCGGTTCTTGGAAAGCCCAGGGGAATGGACTTCTTGGAGGGAAAGCCGACCCTGCCTCTGATACTCGCACTGAACAACGGCTGCAATGGTCTGAGACTCAAGGAGCTTTTCGTCAAGAAAGAGAAGGATACTGAAGAGATAGAAGAGGTGCTTGAGTACCTCTCCCATTCTGACGTCTTGGAGGAAGCCAGGAGATACGCTCGTACCTACGCTTCGAATGCGGTTGACTCGCTTGATATCATCGCCGAGTCGGAATATAAGGAAGCACTCATCAAACTGGCCGATAAAGTTGTAAAAAGGAATTTCTAATCTGGATTTGCTCAATATTCCCAAGAGGATGACGATGCTTGATCCTTGTTAGGATGGATTGGATCATGGAGATTCGGATATGATAGAGGATGCCGATGTTGTGGTTGTGGGAGCGGGACCAGCGGGAAGCACTGCGGCTGAGCATGCGGCCCTCAACGGTGCCGAGGTTGTCCTTCTCGAAAGACGAGAGGAAATCGGCTTACCGGTCAAGTGCGGCGAGTTCATGCCCTCTGTGAGTGAGATAAAGGGCATCTTTCCCATGGCTGATGAATTGGAGTCTCTTTTCGATTTGCCAAACGACCTAATCTCTCTTGAGACCCGTTTGATAAGAATCTGGTCGCCCAAGCAGAAGAGTTTTGAGATACCGTTCTCAGGCTATACCACAGACCGGGATAGGTTCGATCAGTTTCTTGCTAGAAAGGCTGAGGATGCTGGAGTCAGAATAATCAGAGGATGTTCTTGTCAATCTGTAGAAGGTAATACGGTTATGACAGATAATGGACCGATCAGAGCAAAGGTCATAATTGGGGCGGATGGTCCACTATCCCGGGTAGCTCGTTCGGTGGGGATTCCAAAGGCAAAGGACCTTTGCCCTGCAGTTACTGCCCAGACCAAGGGTGATTTCGAGGACGTATGCGAGATGTTCTTCGGTAGCATCGCCCCAGGTGCTTACGCCTGGATAATACCCAAGAAGAATGGTGCAAATGTGGGTCTTGGCATATCGCCCAGATTCGCCAAGAAGAGTGTCAAGGAGTATTTCTGGTCCTTCGTGGAGGAAAGGGGATTAGAAGTGGATCGGGTGAAGGGTAAGCACGTCCCAATGTCCGGACCGGTGAAACGATCTGTAGTTGGAAATACCTTGGTGGTGGGTGACGCCGCCGGGCATGTCATGGCAGTTAACGGGGGAGGAATTCCCATAGCGATGATCTGTGGGAGGATAGCGGGCAAGTCAGCCGCCAAGACTGCTCTGAAAGGAGCATCGCTTGAACTCTACGAATCGATTTGGAAGAGGCAGGTGGAGAAACCATTGAGGACTGCGGTTAGGTCCAAACGATGGGCGGACATATGCTGGGGGAGCCCTTTAAGGTTGGAGATGGCAATGACTTTTCTAGGCAAGCGGAGAATGGGCAACATGATCCGCTGCAAGTCCGTCTTCCCCTAGGATCATCGGGATTATGGCATTGCCTAACTCAATTGACTCAAGGATTATCACCATGGAATCAACTACAAGGAAATCAGAGCTTCTCGAACAAAGGATAGGTTATTCATTCGAGGATCAGTCGCTCCTGGATAGGGCTTTGACCACCGTCTCGAAGGCCAACGAGATGCGAAAGGATGGGGAACAACTGCCTTATGATGAGAAGCAGGAAGCCCTCGCAACGCTCGGTGATGGGGTTCTAAGGTTACTGGTAGTGGAATGGCTCATCCTGGAAAAGCATATGAACAAGAAAGGACCAATTTCCAAGTTGACGGGAGATCTGGTGAGCCGGACGCACCTGGGGCTCTTGGCGGAGAAGCTAGCGCTTGAGGAGTTCGTTGTCTGGGGTGAAGGGGAGTTCAGAAGAGAGGAATGGCACCGTTCCACTAGGATGCTGGCAGAATGTCTTGAAGCCCTGGTTGGAGCCGTTTTTCTTGATGGGGGAATAAACAGCTGCAGAGAGATGCTGCTCCATGTGGGCTTCTTGAAGATGATTGACCCATGAAGCTACTTCTTTGACCTGAAGGACCTAAGGGGCGCTCCGCAGATCGGGCAGTCCTTATGGAGATCTCTCCATATTCGTCCACAACCAGTGCACTTGTACCGCCATCTTAACTTCTTGCTTATTCCCTTCTTGCCTGCGGGTACGAACGCGATCCCCATATGTGATGCTAGATTCTGGATGGAGTAATCATCAGACATCAGGGTTGCTTCCAGCTCGAACGCCAATGCTAACAATTCGAGATCTACCGGGGAGAGTCTAGCATCATCCCCGGTTTCTATTGCAGCTACCCCCACCGCATCGAGACTCTCCTTGGATGGGGTCAATATATTAAGTAGCTCAGAAAGGAAAGGAATCCTATTGTCGTTATGTGCCTCCAGCTCTCTCAAAACACCTGGTGATGTATACACCTCACCGATTGGCATCTCCTGAAGTAGGAAAAGTGCGGATGCATCAAGTACCCATCTCACGACCCAGGATAGTAAGTGTCCCCACTTATCATTTACTTCGAAAAGGATGCCTTCAATTCAAATAGCGTTAAATATGGGTAGTCCATAGCCAGGCGAGATGAAGGACATCGCGATCGAGCCTGAGGTCGTCGATTACATTACTCATCACGGAAGGGATTTCCGTCTCTCGACCTCATGTTATGGTCCAGTAATAGTTCCTCTGGAGGTAAAGCCTCCCAAGGAGACAGACCTTAGAATCCAGGTGAATGGTAATATTCTATACGTATCTAGGGTACAAGCAAGATACATAGATCGAATTACCAAGAGAATGCTATGCGATGTAGCCTATCTGAGGAGTTGTTCCGTCTTTAAGGATTGACCTTTTCGATTCCGTTAAGTAAGGATTCGAGGGTTCCCTGAGGATCTAGGTTTGATTCCTCCCTGTTAATAGCCCTTATTTCGGCGGATGTCTGAGGTTTCTGGGGAACAAAGGGGCAGGAGGGAGTCTTCCTAATGGATTGTTCGTATGTGCCTACATCTCTTCCCACAGCCTCAATCTCGAGTTTATCCAAGCCGATAAGGGGCCTTAAAACGGGAAATTCAAGCCCTCGTTGCTCAACCAGTATATTCTGCAAGGTCTGGGATGCTACTTGGCCCAGGGAGTCTCCAGTTATGATGGCCTCTGCACCCTCCCTCAGTGCAAAATCCCTGGCCGTCCTCAACATGTATCTCTTGCAAAGCACGCATTGAAAGCTACTTCCACATCGCTCCCTTATTCTTTGCTGCATTCTGAAATAAGGGGCGGTATAAAGCGGCATACTGGTTTCTGTCACCTTTCTGAGAACATCAGCAAGATCCTTGACTATCTCCAAAATCCTATGATCACTAGAACCAAAGTTGTCCATGTGAAGGAGCAGTATCTCTGCTCCTCTAGAGGCCATTAGATAGGCGGCTACTGGAGAGTCAATCCCGCTTGACAGCAGACATACGGCCTTCATTCTACCTTCCTAAGGAGCAAGATATGAGATGGTCAATGTAAAAACCTTGCACTGAGTGGCCTATCTTAAACTTGCATCAATAATACTTTATCAGCCATATTCAACAGTATCAGAATAAATGGTGCCCTCTTTTTCAGAATATTAAGGGTGAACCCTTCTCGTGCCTGGATTAGGCTATTAGTTGAAAGAAAAAGTTTCAGGTATTGAACCGGGGAGTCTCGCCGGATCCCAACTCAGGGAATCCTAGGAAGTCCTCCTCATCATCGGTTTCAGAGTCGACAACCATGTTGAATAACATGCCGACGATCTCCTTCATCTGCCGTAGTTCACTCTTGAGTTCGTCAATCTCGCGAACCAGGTCTTCTGTGGATTTCTTCATCGAGTTTACCCTATCCTGCCTAATCGCTATGGGGGTCATATACTTTTGCCTTTAACTACCGCGTGGTATTTGCGACACCGATTCGGAGAGTGATGTATTGGGAATAGCCAGCATCCATTTTCAATCGGATTTCACCATCTATTTATACTAGTTCCTTCTCACTCGCTCGTGTCTTTCTGTTTGTAAAACTCGGTAAAGTCAACGTCGCTGTAGTCATCGGCATATTTGCGGTATTCCGTCCTCTCACAAGCATCACAATACAGAGAGTTACCCTTTCTCTTCAGGGGCGCACGACACCTTCTACACAGAGCCTTTATGACGCCTAGATGGGGGCTTACCGTTGTTAGCTGGATGGAAGGCTTGACCTGAATCACCCTCGCCCTCACGATATCACTGGGTCTAAACTCCTTCCCGACCTCTGAGGTATAACCAGATGATACCTTGGAAATATGGATGGTTCCGTTTGTGTCTCCAGTAATATTACGGTCTTCTCCCTCTACCGAAATGACTTCACAAATGGCCATGCTGATCTTGACATCAGTAATCTCTCCAAACACGGTATCCCCAGGCTTCAGTTTTACTGGGGGGTGCTCTGCCTTAACCATGGCAGTCTTTTCCTCGTGATCGAGCTCCAAATCCCCGAACACCGCGGCATACACCTTGCCGTTCTCCTCGTAAGTACCATTGGCCGCTATGAACTCCTCAACCACGGCCACCTCCTCTCCGGGGAGCACCTTCTTCTTCTTCATAATCTCTCACCTTCGAATGAGCAGTAGCACGATGTCAACGCTCTTCTTTTCCTTCTTGTGGAACCCGAACATATGCGGTATATTAAACTTATAGCTTTTCCGGTACTCGATATGGGCTCCCAGGTCCGATATCTCTCTTTGAAGAAAGGGTTCCGTCTGCTCCATATGGAGTGAGTAGACAGTCTCGGCACATTCGATGGCCTTCTTAATGAAAGGCCTATCGGCACCTTTCCTCTGTGACCCAAAGGGCGGATTCTGAATAACAGTATCGCCCCTACCCTGGAATGAAGCGATATCGGACTCCACTAAATCGATCTCAGCACCTAGATTCTTGGCATTCGAGCTAGCGACATCCAGTGCTTTGGGGTCGACGTCCACACCTATTACCTTTTTAGCGCCAAGAAGACTGGAGCCTATCGAGAAGATGCCACTTCCACAACCTAGATCAATGACAACCTTTCCCTGGATGTCTCCCAGAGAATACATAGTGAATAGAATATCTGCTGCCAAGGGTGCGGGTGTAGAGTACTGCTCCAGGTTTGCGCTCGGTTCTGGGAGCGGGGCAATCTTCTGGAGTATCATCTCGAGCTCTCTCTTCTTCAATCAACTCACCCGTATATGACTCAGATCTGGATTATCCATCCTTTCAATAACGGAGCCCAAGGTCAAGGAAATCAGCACTCGTTAGGATTCCCACTATTACGCCCTTCCTTGAAACCAAAACTGCTTCCTCACGTTGAAGATGCAGAGAGGCCAGTTCAATAGAGGTGTCGTCGTTCAAAATGGAGAATGGCGGTTCCATGATTTCGCTGATGGGAGTCTCCATGACCTCATCGTAGGTCTTGCTACCGCTCCGGGTCTCATCTATGGTGTAGCCTCGTATCCTGTCGTCTGTGATGGCTCCTACTACCCTTTCACCATCCATTACGGGAAGCTGGGTGAACCGCCCCTTCACCATTCTGTCCACCACCTCTCCAATGGTTTGGTTTGGGGATACGCTAATCACTCCCTTGGTGGCCAGATCATAGACCGTGAGTTGTTCTCCAAGCCCTTTCCCCTCTACCTTCTGACGCCGTATCTCTTCCTCAAAGGCATCGAAGATCTGTTTGACCTTGATAAATGAAGGATCGATACTCCCGCTCTCAATTTTCGCGATTAATGACTGAGAGACACCAGCCTTAGATGCTAGCTCTCTTTGTGAAAGATTCAATTTCTTCCTAATCTCCCGGATTTTACTCAGCTCTGGAAGCTGGGGGAGGAACGATATCTTGGAAAATGCCGTAGACAAACACCCCCGAATTATCTTGCTCTAACCTCCATGAAGTTTATCAGATATGAATCTTATTGGAATCAAAAGAAATCGTTCGAAAATTACATACATCTTGTTTTCAAGGTCGGCTGTTGTACAAGGAAGAAATATTGGGTCGTGAAACGGTAATAGCATCTGGTTACGAAATTCAAATCAAATGAGTCTAATAAGAATCTGTTGCTCAATAATATATTAATAGGCAATCAATCGTGGAGTTCTATGAGGGTGTGAATTAACTTGAAGTTCAATGAGTTTGAAACTAGTGTTCCCGATTGTACTTCTTACAATGAAGACCACCAGGCCAGCACAAGATCCATTCATTCGATTCAAGTGCGTTTTCGATTCAATAATTCACTAACAACACCCCATTTGACAGGCAGGGAGAAACCATTCTCCCATTTACACCTAGTGATTACTTAAAAGAATCATTCAAGGAATGATTTGACCGCTGATGGAGGCGGGAACTTGTTGAAGAGCAGAGTAAATCGTATCGAGAAGTGTGGAGTTGACCTTGCTAAGATTTATCACAGTCCCAGGAATCAAGACAATTATTTGGCTTCGCGCCCCCCGGGGATGGAGAGACAACCTGGAGGATGTGGGATTGCGGGGTGCATCGATGTCAGGGGAGGTAAGATCTCCGGCGACACGATAGCCAAGATGATTACGACAATGGGTGAGAGGGAGAACGGTCTTGGCGCAGGATATGTTGGGTATGGCATCTTTCCCGATAGAAGAGACGAGTACTGCCTTCAATTTCTCTTCGATAATGAAGATGCAAAGACCAGAACTGAAGAGTTCCTCAAGGACAATGTTTACATCACTGGTGACGAAAGGGTCTACACAAGGAAGGTCTCTACATTGGACCCGCCATATCCTCTTGTCTGGCGCTTTTTCGCCATTGCCAAGGAGAAACTGGACTGGCCCAGAGGACCCATCTTTGACCCTGATGACCGAATCGTTGAGTTGGCTATGCAGATCAACACCGAGGTGGATGGTGCATTCTGCGTCTCAAGCGGAAAGGATATGGCTGTGTTCAAGGGGTGTGGCTACTCCCATGAAATTGCCGAGTTCTTTGACATATCAAGATATGAGGGGTCCATGTGGCTCTCTCATTCGCGTTTCCCCACGAACTCCCCCGGGTGGTGGGCTGGAGCCCACCCCATCAGTATACTAGACTGGTCCGTATGTCACAACGGAGAGATCACCTCCTACGGTGTGAATAAGAAGCTCGTCGAGATGGAGGGATACAAGTGTAGCCTGCTCACTGACACAGAAGTGATAATCTATATCTGGGACATGCTCGTGAGAAGGCACGGCCTGCCAATTCCCACCGCTGCCTTTGCCATGGCGCCCTGGTACTATCCTCTAATAGAAGGCATGGATGAGAAGAGCAAGAAGTTGGCTACCTGGCTTAGGATTGTTTACAAGGAGGCTTTCCTAAATGGGCCTTTCAGCATTCTTGTAGGTAGAAGGGAACCAGAAACGACCATGATCGCAATGGCAGACAGGAAGAAACTCCGACCCCTTATAGCGGGAACATCGGAGAAAAAAGACGTCATCTTCGCCGCAAGCGAGGAGTGTGCGATTCGCGCAGTTGACACTAAGGCGTGGACCTGGACTGCTGATGCAGGGAGCCCTGTCATAGCCCAAAGGGGAAAGGGGCTCATTAGGTCAGGTCTTGAACACCCGTTCAAGGGGGTGATGGAGTGACCTCAGGAGGATCCACCAAGCAAAGGGATAGGCACCTCTGGGAGAGATTCCGTCCCATTATCGACGAGGAACTTTGCATTAATTGTGGAAAATGCGCAAAGGAGTGCAGTTTCGGTGCTTTAGATTTCAAGGAGAAGAAGGTCAGATACCAGGGAGGATGTGTAGCCTGCGGAAGGTGTATGTCATTCTGCCCAACCAGCGCTATAATGGTGAACGATGTACCAAACATATTCCCACATCATCCCTGGTTCACAGAGCGTGACAGGAGAGCGATCGCAGCCCAGGCCCGGAGTGGTGGCGTACTTCTTTCTTCCTGCGGAACCGACCTTCCTTACAGATCGATTTATGATGACCTCCTACTGGACGCGGCCCAGGTGACCAATCCATCGATCGACCCATTGAGGGAGCCAATCGAGACCAGGACATACCTGGGAAGACGGTCGGGGAAGCTCTGCATCGAGAAGCGCGGGAAGAAGTATGAACTTGTCTCGGGGGATGGAGCGATAGTCTCTATGGACATGCCAATAATGATAGGTCACATATCTCTTGGGTCAGTGAGCTACAATACCCAAAAGGCTCTTTTCACCGCTGCAGAGCATTTGAACATCGTGGCAGGTTCTGGAGAAGGAGGGCTTCATCCAGACTTCTTTAATTTCGCACACAGAATCAACAGTGAAGTAGCAAGTGGTCGATTTGGAGTCACCCCCGAGTACTTGAAACGTGTGGCCGCCGTAGAGATAAAGATCGGGCAAGGTGCCAAGCCAGGTCACGGAGGACATTTACCCGGCGAGAAGGTCACAGAGATGATCTCCCAGACACGGATGATCCCCGAGGGTACGGATGCTCTATCGCCCTATCCACATCACGACATCTACAGCATAGAGGATCTCCAGCAGCTTATTTCAGTACTGAAGGAGGCCACTGATTATCAGATGCCTGTGGGTGTCAAGGTAGCGGCTGTACACAATATCGGGGCAATCGCATCAGGTATAGTCAGGGCTGGGGCGGACTTCATGACCATCGATGGTTTTCGGGGTGGAACTGGTTCCGCTCCAAGGGTTATTAGGGACCATGCTGGCATTCCTATCGAGGTGGCGATTGCCACTGTTGACCAGAAGCTTACAGAAGAAGGACTTAGGAACAAGGTTACTCTCTGTGCAAGCGGTTCAGTAAGATCCTCAGCGGACATGATCAAGATAATAGCACTGGGAGCAGACGTGGCCAGTGTTTGCACGGCGGCCATGGTTGCCATGGGATG
The DNA here is from genome assembly GCA_013415695.1 of Methanomassiliicoccales archaeon. NCBI lineage: Archaea > Methanobacteriati > Thermoplasmatota > Thermoplasmata > Methanomassiliicoccales > Methanomassiliicoccales archaeon. Next base: position 92,048 of record JAAEEP010000001.1, read on the forward strand.
CAGGGTTTGCCAACACTGCCATATGGGCATCTGTGCATGGGGAATTGCGACTCAGAAGGTCGAGCTAGCTTCTAGGTTGGATCCCAAGATCGCCGCAATGAGCGTGGTGAACCTGTTCAGGGCCTGGAACGAGGAACTGAGGGAGGTCTTGGGAGCGATGGGTATCGATTCTGTTGAGAGCCTTGTAGGAAACCGAGATCGCCTCAGATATGTCGGTCCCAATCCCAAAATGGCGGAAGTGATGGATGTTAAGCATGTGGGTGAGGGCTGGGGGTGATCTCGTGAACCACAATCTTGCCAAGAATAGACACAACGGTCCCAAGGTAGTGACAAAGGAGGAGGTGACCATAAGAGCTGATGGTAGGGATGGCCTCGGTCATCCCCTAGATTATCACGTCCTCAACCAGATGATCAAGGATGAGATGGCAGCTGGGAGGAAGCTCATCCGTGTGGAGGGTGTCCTTGGACAACGTTACATCGGTGCAACGGCATCCAGAAATGACCTCAGAATCGAGGTATATGGGACACCTGGTAACAACCTGGGAGCTCTTCTGAACGGCACCAATATCGAGGTCTTTGGTAATGGCCAGGACCTTACAGGTAACACCATGAATTCTGGGAGAATCATCGTCCATGGTAGTGTAAGCGATGTTACCGGGCTCGCTGCTAGGGGTGGTGAGATCCTCATCAAAGACAGCGCAGGATACCGTACTGGAATCCATATGAAGGAATTCAAGGGTTCTGGTCCCTCAATTATCATTGGCGGTAGAGTTGGGGATTACCTAGGGGAATACATGGCCGGAGGTACCGTGCTGGTACTCGGTTTAGAGATAACTGACAGGCCCATAATAGGTCAGCACATCGGCGCAGGAATGCACGGCGGGAGGATGTACATAATGGGCGATGTGAGAATCCAGCAGCTTGCACCAGGGGCCTCGCTTAAGGATATCAACCTTAGCGATAGGAAGGAGATCGAAAGGCTGCTGGTCAACTATGAAGACACATTCGGTGTGACGGTGAATGTTGATTGGCGCAAATTCAGAAAAATAGTCCCCACTAGCAGCAGACCTTTTGGAGGCTATTACGACAAGACCATGATCTAATCAGCAAACCCTACATCAGGAAAACGCATCACCGATTCCAGAACGACCTTGAGGTCAATGTCTCTCAGGCCAATCGGTACGATCTTCTTGGTAATGGTCTCGTCAAGTGTTCGGTTGTCAGGAGCTTGAATCCTGATCATGACATTCTTGTCCCCGGTGATAAAAAGGACTTCGAGGATGCCATTCACCTTCTTCAATTCTATAAGATCCCTGAAACGGACGTGGCCTTCCATATTTGCCAGTAAGATGGCTTCGGTGTGAATTCCCATCTGCTCGGCGTTGATGAGGGCCACGTAGCCCAGTATTACCCCATCGTTTTCCATGCGTCCGATCCTATCCCTCACGGTAGATGGGGAGCGTTTCAGCTTCTGAGCTACCTCACGATAGCTCATCTTGCCATCGGTCCTCAGTAACCGAAGTATCTTCCTGTTCATCTCGTCCATTGAACCCTTTACCTCTCCCTTAGACAAGGATATAATCAAGTTTAATAGAATATAACTATTTCCTAGAATTACGCCGTTTCAGCGGTCTTGCTGAGCAATTTCGGGGAAACTGCATATTTATTAATATACTTCATTGCCTGCTATCAGATGTTCTTGAAGAAGTATGAAGGTGCTTCTGGTTTTGGTTTGAAGCACCTCTCATTGATATCGGATATCTTGAGATCAAAGTCAGTACCAAGCGTTTCCACCGCATCTCTGAAAACCTGGCTCAATTTCTCAGGAGGAGAGATCACCCGTGCGTTTAACACAAGCTCAGCCTCCCCATTGAGATACCTAGACCCCTTAAGACCATCTACCTGCATCGAATCTCCCACAAGGCTGACCTTCACAGCAACCTGTGGCGAGTGGATCACCACCTTGACATGGGCGATATCTAGAGGATCAAAAGCTGAGGTTGTATGCTTCATAATGGAGGTGACGATGTCATAGATGTCCGCCTTTCCTTTTGGTTCAACCCTGGAAACGCTGCTGTACCATCCAAGGCTCGCCTTTTCCCCAGCAAATTGACTGTTCTCCACACCTGTAGGGAGTTTGGTGCTCTTTCTCTCGGACAGGATAAGATCGGCAATTCGCTCTAAATTCTCACCTGTGATGGATGAATAGGGGATCAAATCCACACCGTCAAGATGCTGATCAAGTGATTCGAGCACGGATTCCTCTGAACCATCCGGGACCTTATCCATCTTAGAAATGATCACGACCTCTGCTTCCTTGACCTGATGCGAGGGGATTAGAGTTACTTTCTCCCCAGGTCGCCCTCCGTTCAGGAGGCCGAGTGCCTGGTTCCCATCTACCACGACCATCAGGGGTGCCACCTCGAACTCATCTGGGTAGAGTGTTCGCAGAGGAGCGACCACTGTGGCAAGGATATTGGTCGATGTCCCGATGGGCTCAGCGATTATCACATCAGGACGGCTCATCTGTACGAGTTTTCTTGCGTTCTTCACGAACTCGTCGAAGTTGGCGCAGAAACAACCACCCAGTACTTCCTTGACATCGAAACCTGCGTCCTTGGTGAACTCTGTGTCCACCAGTACATCTCCTTGATCATTGGTGATTATGGCCACTGATCTGTCGTACTTCTCCCTCAGGTATCTTCCCAGGTTGACGGCCAAGGTAGTCTTTCCTGCTCCCAGGAATCCTCCCAAGATTATGAAACGGGTGGGTGAAGTTGGATGAGATGCTCCTGTGTCTCGGACGCTCATGAGCAGTGGAAGAAGAGAAGGATGATATATGATTTACCCTCGAACAATCACGCTAATTGAAGGCTACTCGATGCCCTCTATCTGAATCGTCCTTCGCAGGAAAGCGCAGCTGGCGCACGGGATGCTCAGCTGGAATCGTTGGTCAGATGCTATGCCTCTCAACGCGGCAAGCATCGCCAGGTCCAATGGCCTGAATGGGGGTTTTCTACCGTTCGTTTCCAGAAGGGCACTGTCGCTCTCCTCGATCTCAAAATCGAACTGTGGGTTTTCTACTAGAAATCTCAAACAGTTGTCCGCCTCATCTCTTGAACAAGTGTCGCACCTGACACCCACTTCACTCAAGGAACCGAAGAGATTGGCTATTGGGTCAACCATATGGATGCTTCTCTCCCGACCAAGAGTGATGTAGACGGCATGCCTATTAGCAGGCTTGATTAGCTCTTTTCTGGTGCCCCTCACCTTCTGTTCCTCGGCCACACACCAGAAGTCGGTGAGGTGGTTGTTGAGCTGGTAGACCAGCTGATGGTATCCAAGCCCGATATTGTCTGCAAGCTGCTGCTTGGAGATGGGGCCATAGAGTGTTAGACTGTAGAGTGTCTTGAGTATTTGCTTGCGCAGATCGTGATTTACCAGGGAGGTGTAGGTTTCTGGATCGATGTATGAGATCTCAATTCGACAGTCCAGCTTCACAGAGTCAATCATCACTTCTCCAATATTTAACCCTATAGTCAAATATATGAGGCATTGAATCCAGATTTCCGAAGACGCTCTCTGAATTCATTGTTTTCTATTGCTATTGGGATTCAAACCCCACATCCTATTGAGTTCGATCCAGTAAATGCTCCCTTCAAAGATCCTGGAAATCGGAGGTTATTTCCTTGAGGAAAATTCACTGAGCCTGTTTCATTGCAGGGACTTGATTGCCTCCTTCACCTCGTCAATTGCAGTGGGATCCTCAATGGTGGTATGATCTCCCAGGGGCTTGTCAGCCATTAACGATCTGAGGATCCTTCTCATGATCTTGCCACTCCTGGTCTTGGGAACCTTGCTCACGAAGTACAGGTGACCAACGATGACTATTGGCCCCAGCGTATCCCTGACCAACTTCCTCAATTCCTGGGCCAGTTCGTCACTACCACTCTCACCTGGATTTAGCACGACAAAGGCAGCAGCGACCTCTCCCCTCAGCTCATCCGGTTCGCCGACAACTGCAGTCTCGGCGACCTTCGGGTGGGCCAATAGGGCGCTTTCGATCTCAATTGTCCCTATTCTATGGGCGGATATCTTGATCACCTCGTCTGCCCTCCCCTGGAACCATACATAGCCGTCCTCATCGATGATGGCACTGTCCCCAGTGTAATAGACACCAGGAATGGTGTTCCAGTAGAATGCCAAGTATCTCTCGTGATCTCTCCAAAGAGTTGGAGTTAAACCTGGGAAGGGCCTACGGACCACAAAGTTACCCTTGCTCCCGGGTGGGAGGGATTTTCCCTCCCCGTCCACCACATCAGCATCGATGCCTGGTAGTGGTATTGTCGCTGCTCCTGATTTGATGGGGAGCATGCATATCCCATATGGGTTTCCTACCATTGGACCACTGCTTTCTGTCTGCCACATATGATCTATCACAGGTACTCGACCATCGAGTACGTCCTTGTGAAGCCACTCGTAAGCGGGAGGGTTGAGCACTTCCCCCGCACAGAGCACCAGACGCAAGGAGGAAAGATCGTGTCTCCTTGGGTATTCTATTCCCTCCTGCATCAGCGCCCTAACACCAGTTGGCGAGATCCACAGTTGGGTCACTCGGTTCCTCTCTATAATGTCCCACCATATGTCAGGAGATGGATGGATGGGTACCCCCTCGAACATTATGGTGGAGCAACCGATGAGCAATGGTGCATAGACAACATAGGAGTGGCCTACGATCCATCCTACATCCGAGGTCGACCACCAGACATCCTCTGGCTTCATGTCGTAAACCCATTTGGCCATGGCGGTTATCCAGACCTGATATGAACCGTGGGGTTGGACAGTCCCCTTTGGTTTGGACATGGTTCCAGAGGTGTAAAGGATGAAGGCCAGGTCGTTAGCGTCGACGGGTATAGCCTTACCCGACTCTCCACGGCCGAGATCAAGTGCCTGACCCCAGGTGATATCCCTTCCCTCGACCATTCCAGCGCTGCCTTCTCTCTCCAGGACAACGACCTTCTCAACGCACTTGGCAACCTCCAGAGCTCTATCTACTGTGTCCTTCAGGGAAACAGCCTTTCCCCTTCTGTATCCCACATCGGCGGTGATCACGATCCGAGATTCCGCGTCAACTATCCTGTCCGCCAGGGCACCGAACCCGAAGCCACCGAATACCACGGAATGCACAGCTCCGATCCTCGTGGTAGCTAACATAGCGACGGCCGCTTCCGGGACCATCGGCATGTAGATGGTCACCCGGTCACCCTTCTCAACCCCCAAAGCACGAAGAGCGGCAGCAAATCTCTCCACCTGGTGATGGAGCTGGTTGTAGGTTATCACCCGACTCTTCTCTCCTTCTCCACTCTCCCAGATGATCGCTGCTCGATTGCCCCTCCCTTTTAACAGATGGTAATCCAGACAGTTGTAGGAAATGTTTGTCTCCGCTCCTGGAAACCACTTGAATTCAGGGTATTCCCATTCGAGAACCTTATCCCATGGTTTGAACCAGTGTATATCCTCAGCAACTTTTCCCCAGAATTCTTCTGGATCCTCCAACGCCCGCCTCCTCATCCACTCCAAGTGGGAGGGAAGCTCCAAACCCGTTCCGGAAGTCATGTGCCACCCTGAAACTATCATTTGGAAGTATGTTATTAATGATTTTTTCTATCAGTTTCTTATATAATTCAAGTAGGATAAAGAAAAAATCCCTAATTCGTAGAAGTGGGCTCACCCGGATTCGAACCGGGGAGCTTCGCCGTTCCCAATCGCCTAGGCGATGTGTGAGGGCGACGTCATAACCACTAGACCATGAGCCCTTGCCTGTAAGCCGAGAATGACTAGCGTATATTAATCTTTTCGGGAATCTGGGAGTCTCAAATCACTTGGGTCAGAGATTATCAATATCCATTTCCAGGTGATGGTTATCGACCTAGAATTTTCATTGGGCAAAGCTAAAATCAGAGGTTTGTGGTAGGGGTTTTGTTGCTCATCTTTTGCCATCTCTTCGTAGGTCTGGCGATCGGCCTGGTACTATACGCATGGTTAAGGGACGAGTGGTTGATCTTCGCTGTGGCCTTCGGTTCCGTCATTCCCGATATTATTGACAAGCCCCTTGGTCATTTACTTCTAAGTGGTTCCATCGATAATGGGCGGATTTTCTTCCATGGGATATTCGTAGTAGGAATTTGGCTAGTAGGCGCTCTCGCCCTGTGCCGAAGTCGTTACGGTATTCTGTTCGCAGGAATAGCTACTGGCATACTGTCACACCAGCTTCTGGATGCAATGTGGCTGGATCAGGTCTCCTGGTTCTTCCCGCTTATGGGGCCATACGTTCCAGATCACTATGTAAACTACTTTGCATTCGGTTTCTGGGCAGAGATCACCTCCCCTACCGAATGGATCTTTCTTTTCCTTTCGGGGTCTATGATCTTCGTCTTTCAGGGGGGAAAATGGGGCTGGTTATCTGAATCAACAAGATCAAACTTGGAAAGATTTGCAAGGTTGATTCTTAAGGGAGGTCCGTGGTTGCTTGCCATCTTTGGGTTATTGATACTCATCAACGCTTCCTTCACTGTACACCAGAATCTTGAAGAATTAACTGAGACGATTGTGCTGGGCATCGCCTGCCTCTTGGGCACTTCCTTTCTTTGTGGTTGGTACCCTGGTGGCAGATGGATTGGTCTAGAGGTTTAGCTGGACGAGGTCAAAATGGCTTCACTCACTCGGTAATAACCTGGGTTGCGCTGAACTTGCCGTCGTTGAACAACAGCGAGAAATATCCGGTCTTATGGTTGGTGCTCCTAAGCTTGACCGCTCTGATTCTGCGCTGGATGTCAGTCTCCCCGATCTCTTGCAGCTTGAGGCTGACCACCCCATCAGCGAGATATCCCTCATCGTACTTCTGCTCGAACATCCTATCGGGCTGATTCTCGGAGACAAGGAGGGAAGTAACCCCTAGATTCCTTAGCCACTCAAAGAGATAGAACAGCTCTGATCTCCGGTTCTCGTTCATCTGGGCAGCCATTTCCAGTACGTCGAGTGAATCGACGACCAGGATCTCGTACCCCAGGCTGTGTCTTAGGCTGTCGGCATACATCTTGAAAACCTGGAGCCAGGTACCCTTGGCACTCAGCTGTGTCAGGCTCTTCCTGATGAGCCCAAGGTCTAAGACATGGACGTATTCCTTTGCCCTCTCGTCATCCATTCCCATGGCCGCCATCTGCTGAAGCAGGTTCTCCCTTGACTGCTCAAGTGTCATGTAAACGCTAGGTATGCGATTCTCAAGTGCATTCTGATAGAGTATACTGTAGGCAAGGGACGACTTCATGGTGCCTGGAGTGCCTGTAAGCAGCACAACCTGCCCCTTTGGAATGCCTCCCTGCAGATTCTCATCAAAATTCTGTATGTAGGTTCGAAGCCTTTCAATCTGCAGATCCATCTCCTCCCAAGTACTAATGTTGAGTGGCTGAGCTGTTAAGAGGCTTGTAGCTACTTAATTCTTTCTTAAAGGACTGGCCCTGAGGAAAAGGACCCTATTCAAAGGTCGATGCAAGCGGTAAATGAAGCTGGAAGGTCCTCCCATCAAACAAGAAAGAGAAGTAGCGCGGGTCTATATCAACACTCCTCATTTTGGGTATTCTAATCCAACGCTGGACCTTATCTCTGTTCTCATGCATCAGGAGCTCTATTGCCCCATCAGAAAGATAGAGTTCTCCCTGACTGCTCTCGAGTAGTTCCTGAGGAGACTTTTCGGATACCAGGAATGTGGTTATTTCCATATCACGGAACCATTCGAACAATTCTGCAAGATCTTCCCGAGAAAAGACGAACTCTGACATGGCCTTGAACGACTCGAGCGAATCTAGTACGAAAATATCGAAATCTTTGGCTTTCTTGACATTCTCGACATATCTCATCAGTATGCTCCGCCAGTCGCCTTCCTCACCGGCCATTGCCTTGCGGAGGTCTACCATATCCACCAAAATCAAATTCTCCCTTGACTCATCTCGTGAAAGGCCAAGTCGTTCCATCTGCCTTAGGATTGAAGCCCGGTTCTGCTCAAGCGAAAAATACATTCCACGAATTCCCTGCTTGGCTGCACAGTGGTGCAGGATGTGGTAGGCTAGTGAGGATTTCATCGAGCCGACTGATCCGTTCACGAGGATGACATGTCCTCTTGGTATCCCACCCTTGAGAATACGATCAAGCCGCTCAATATGAGTGGGAATCAACTCCCCATTTACCTCGCCCTGGATTCCAATGCCAATCTGTTTGTCGATTTCGCTGAAAGCCTCCTGCTTCAGCTCATCAATTTGCTTCTGATCGCTGAGATCTTCCTCTTTCCGCTGCCCCTCCAACGCTCGATCTCTAATCATATTGCGGAGCTCGATCGTCTTCTTCATCAATTCTGATTCGGTCACGCGGAACTGCTCCTCCTTGAGGGCTAGGTTCTCCATTTCATCAGAGAGTGCCTCCTTCAACTCCAATTTGAGCCGATCTCGTTCCTTATCTAGAACCTGCTGGAAGTTCTCCTGTATCTGGAGGAGTTTCTCAAGATCCCCAGGTGTCAACTCATCCCCCTCCTTCACCATGTCGAAACGAGTCATTACCTGTTTCCACTGTGAAAGGGTGTTCGAAATCTGTTCTAGGTCACACTCACGCTCTCTAAGGGCCTTCTCCTTCTCGGTTAGAGACGCTTCCTCATTCTGCAGTTGCTCCATGGTCTTCTCTAGGGCCAATGTATCATTCTCAATTTCTTCCAAGGACCCGAGTAGTTCGTTCTCGCGATCATTGAGTTCCTTCTCACGGCGGAGGAGATCTTGTTCCCTTCGTTCGAGTAACTTTCGCATCCTCGAGACAGTGACATACTCCGAATCGTTAAGACGGACAGAGGTTTCCCTCTGGCTAAAAACGCTTTCCAGTGTAATCTTTGGTGCCTCTCCATATTCACCTTGGGCTTCCTTCTCTCTTAGTACCTCTCCACATCTACCACACTGGATATCGTTGGGTCTGACGCCCGCCCCGCACCTAGGACACTCAAATCGAGACATCTCAACACCAGGGTCACTCGCTGATTACCTTGGTCACCTGGAACTTTCCTCCGTTGAAGAGCAAGGAGAAGAAGGAGGGATCATGATTTGTCTCTCTCATCTTCACACAGCGGATCCTCCGCTGAGTCTCCACCTCTCTGACCTCCTGCATCTTCAAAGCGATTACTCCGTCTGAGAGATATCCTTCATCGTAGGATCCCTCAAGAATCCTTTCTGGGGATGCTTCAGAGATGAGAAACGCCGTTGATTCCAGACCTCTCAGCCACTCGAAGAAATAGAAGAGTTCGGTCCTCTTGACCCCCATGTCTGCCATGGTTTCAAGCACATTAAGGGAATCAATGACTATGAGCTCATACTCGAGGCTTTCGCTGAGGTTGGACAGATAGGATTTGAATACCTCCATCCAGGAACCTCCTGCCGATATCTCCTTCAGCTTCTTCCTGATCAGTGAGAGATCCAGGACATGAAGCTTGTCCTTGACCTCCTCCGTGGACATTCCCATCTTCTCCATCTGGCGTAGCAGGCTGTTTCGGGACTGCTCCAGAGTCACGTAGATGCCGACTTTGTTCTCCCTTATTGCCTGGTTGTGAAGAATGTAGTATGATATCGATGATTTCATAGTTCCTGGAGTGCCAGACACCAAAACGATGTGGCCCCGTGGGATTCCGCCCTCCAAGACCTTATCGAAGCCCTCGATGTACGTCTTGAACCGTTGCTCCTCGCTCAATTCAAACCACTTCCATTAATGTATAGCAGTTCCCCGCTTGTGCCAATTCATGTTATGGAGGTACAAAAAGATATGGTGCGGGTTCTCAACGAGTGATACTAACCCTATATGTCTCCCCTTATCACTACCCGGCGGACATATTGTTTAGCAAGCTCCGCCATGTTATGGATCCGTTCTATGGGATAGGGGTCGATCTTGGAGAGCCTGCCGTCAAGGGTGGTACCCGGCCGGAACTGCTGCAGGGCGTACTTCCTCGCCCCGCCGATGAAGGCGGCGATGGACTCTACATCCTTCTCCTTGATAATATGAGGCACAATGGTGGTCCTGAACTCATGCTCAATTTCCGAATCCATAAGAATGGAAATGGAACGCTTGATGTCCTCAAGCGGAGCCTGCACCCCACATGCATCGTCGTACCGGTCATCAAGAGGTCCTTTTATGTCCATGGCAACGCTCTCCAACAGGCCTGAATCGATTAGATCTAAGAGCATTGAGGGATTGGATCCATTGGTATCCAGCTTGACCCTCAATCCAAGGGCAGATAGGTCTCCAATGAGATCAGGCAGATCGGAGTGAATTGTGGGCTCCCCTCCTGTAATCACCACCCCATCCAAGAAGTCGGAGTTCTCTTCCAGATAGAGCATCATAGAACCATGATCGACCTCGGGAACGCTTCCTGGCGACAGTACCAGTTCCCGGTTGTGGCAGAAAGGGCACCGAAAGTTGCATCCAGGAAGGAATATGACAGAAGAAACACGACCGTCCCAATCCACCAGTGAGGTCTTTATGAAGCCCACGATCCTCATAATCAACCTTGAGGGTGTCACCCCGTATTAATCATGTTCCTTGCGAGGATGTAACATCGAGATGTGAGCCAGTGAACTGTGGCGGAACAAACTTTTTCAGTGAGTAAACCCGTTGCAGCTGGAAAGGGTTCGAGGGCGGTTTGATGTCTGAAGAGGTGGCGGTCATCGGTGGTGGCATTTCGGGTGTCCAAGCTGCACTGGACTTGGCCAAAGCTGGAGTCTTGGTCCACCTCATCGAAAGGGGGCCAAGCCTCGGGGGGCATATGGCTCAGCTGGACAAGACATTTCCAACCAACGACTGCTCCGCATGCATACTATCCCCCAAGCTTGTCGAGGCACATCGTCACCCCTTGATCAGGGTTTGGACCCTGACAGAGGCAGTTGACCTGCAAGGCAGCCCCCCAGATCTCACTCTCAGGGTTAGGGTCAAACCTCGTTTTGTCAGAGAGGACAGGTGTGTTGGATGTGGAGAATGTGCGAACAAGTGTCCCTCATCTGTGAAGAGCGAGTTCGAGCTTGGTCTATGCAGAAGAAAGGCCATATACATACCCTTCGCGCAGGCCGTTCCATTGAAGTATACCATCGATCCTGAGCACTGCCTCAAGATCAATGAAAACAAGTGTGGAAACTGCCAGAAGACATGTCCAGCTGACGCAGTAGACTTCGGCATGGAGGAGAGGGAAGAGAAGTTAGAAGTTGGTGCGGTCATCGTATCCACAGGCTTCGATCAGTTCGACCCAGAGAAAATATCTCCATATCACTACGGCGAGAATCCGAATGTGATGACAGCACTGGAGTTCGAGAGGATCCTCAGCCCCTCGGGCCCCACAGGCGGTCACCTCGTGACGAATGATGGGTCCACTCCTAGGAGGCTCGTCTTCGTCCAGTGCGTGGGTTCCAGGGATAGGAACTACTGCGAACACTGCTCGAGGTTCTGTTGTATGGCTTCCCTCAAGCAGGCGATGATTGCCCTTGAACACGAGCCATCGATCGAGGAGGTGACCGTGTGCTATATGGACCTGAGGAGCTATGGCAAGGACTTCGACAGGTACCGGGACCATGTCATGGGAAAGGGCATAAGGTTGATCAGGGGTAGGCCATCTGAGGTTAATTTAGATCCCCTGGGAGTAAGGATAGAGGACGTGGAGGGAGCTTCGATCAAGGATATCGAAGCAGATATGGTTGTTTTGGCCATGGCAGCAATACCTTCGAGGGGAATTGGTGAACTGGCGGATGCCCTTAATATCGAACTGGACGATGGCGGCTTTATTAAGACCATGGCATCTAGCGACGGACCCCTGGCCACCTCTAGAAGGGGCGTGTTTGCTGCAGGATGCTGCACCGGTCCAAAAGACATACCGGATAGCGTCTGTGAAGCCTCAGCGGCGGCTTCCTTGTCGCTCACTCTTTTACCTAATAGAAAACCAAAGACCTTGAAGAAGCCCAAAGTCCGTGATGTGTCTGGCGAGATCCCAAGGACAGGTGTGTTTGTATGCAGATGCGGGACGAATATCGCCTCGACAATTGATGTTCCGGCGGTTGTGGAGGCCGCTTTAAAACTAGAGGGTGTGGCCTATGCTGAGGAGAACCTCTTCACATGCTCCGAGGCAGCTCTGGATGAGATGGCCACCAGGATACGAGACGAAGGTATCAACAGAGTCGTGATAGCTGCCTGCACACCTCGTACCCACGAGCCGATCTTCAAGGACACCTTGGAGAAAGCAGGCATTAACCCTTATCTGCTCGAGATGGCCAACATCAGAGATCAGTGCTCATGGGTTCACCAGGGGCAACCAATTGAGGCGACAAGGAAGGCCATAGACCTTGTCAAGAGCGCAGTGGCCAAGGCAAACCAGCTTGAGCCATTGCAGACCCAGACCGCAGAAATCATCAGGGAGGCAGTTGTTGTGGGAGGTGGACCGGCAGGTCTCTCCGCCGCGAGGGATATGTCCAAGCAGGGTTTCCGAGTGCACTTGATCGAATCGCAAAACGAGCTTGGAGGAAGGATGGATGAGATCCACACGTCGAGTGAATTCGGGATCGATCGTATATCAGCTACATCCCTCCTTGAAGGTCTTGACGTTGATATTTCAAGAAACATCAAGATCGAATCAATCTCTGGATCCGTAGGGGACTTCAATATCGTCCTTAATGATGGTCGAGAGATCAAAGCAGGTGCAATAATCTTGGCCCCCGGGGCGGATCTGCCTGACTGCAGCGATAAAGAGGACAGAACGATAACCAGTCTCGAACTGGATAGGATGCTTAGAGAAGGAACACCTCTGCCCAAGAGCGTTGCTTTCGTGCAGTGCGTTGGAGTGCGTAATGAGAGATTTGGCTGTTCCCGATTCTGCTGCAAGAAGATGTTGGAACAGGCCAAGACGCTCGTCTCTATGGGAATGACGGTGAGCGTGCTACATAAGGATATCATGGCATTTCAGAAGGAAGGCGAGGCACTCTACAGGGATGTCTCAGAAAAGGGTGTGAGATTCTACAGGATAGACGGTGAGCCTGACATCTCATCAGAAAATATATCTTTCCAATCTGTCACCGATGGCAACATCACCATTCCAGTGGAGATGGTAATAGAATCTATTGGGATGATTCCCTCTGAATCCAACAGGGATCTCAGCCTCCAGCTCAAAGTCCCGTTGAGCAGGGAAGGGTTCTTCCTGGAGAAGCATCAAAAGCTAGCACCTGTGGAGTTCGCGGTTGACGGGATATTTATGGCTGGATGCGCCCAATATCCTAAGGATCTTTTTGAGAGCATGGTTCAGGGATCGGCTGCAGCGGCCAAAGCAGCAGGTCTTCTTTCAATGAAAGTTATAACGACCCCGGGCCAGATTTGCGTCGTCGATGAGGAGAGGTGTAGAGGTTGCGGCGAGTGTGAATCACTTTGCAGCTACGGAGCTGCCCGATTGAGAGAGATCTCTGGAAAACAGGTATCCCATATAGAGGAGAAAATGTGCAAGGGATGTGGTCTCTGTGCGGTTTCATGCCCAAGCAACGCCATCGAAGCCCGAGGGTTCACGATCGAGCAGATCGACGCCCAAATCGATGCACTTCTGGGGGCTGAGCGATGAACTTCGTCCCAAGAGTGGTGGCATTCTGCTGCAATTGGTGTGCCTATGCTGGAGCTGACCTGGCAGGGGTTTCAAGGTGCCAATACACCCCGGAGACAAGGATTATCCGGGTGATGTGTTCAAGTCGGGTGGATCCTGCCATGGTTCTTAGATGCTTCGAACTGGGGGCAGATGGGGTAATGGTACTTGGGTGCCACATCGGTGACTGTCATTACTTAAAGGGGAACGAGGAGGCCGAGAAGAGAATGGAGAGGACCCGGGAGATTATGGAGCTTCTTGGTATCGATGAACGGCGCTTGCTGCTTCGTTGGATCTCAGCTTCCGAGGGTGAAAGATTCGCCCAGACTGCCGATATGTTCGTTTCCACTCTGAAGGAATTGGGACCACTGAAGGAGGAACAGAATGAGGATTGATGACAGAGCTAGGCAGCTGGGCGTTTCCGGATGCGTCACCTGTGGCCGTTGCACATGGTCATGCCCGATCTCGAGAAGACCGGGAGATTTCTCACCTCGAACCCTGGTGGAAAGATTTCTCCGAGAGGGACAGGTGCCTGAGGACAAGGGCATCTGGAGCTGTACCAACTGCGCCATGTGCAGTGAGGTCTGCGATTCGGGCGTGCGATTTCATGAGTTTATCAGGGATCTGAGGACTGAGATTGTCAATGATGTTCCTCCTGAGATGACGCATGGAGGCATCATTCCCTATGTCAGGAGGCTGACCTCCATGCCTCATATCTCACCAAGGAAGAATACATGGATAACTGATTCCATGGAACTGGATCCTGAATCTGGAACGATGTTATTCGTTGGTTGTATTCCCTACTTCGATGTAATGTTCAGAGATTTCCGTGCGGATCTCCTCGAAATACCACGAGCCGCAGTATCACTCCTGAATGCCATGGAGGTGAGACCAGCCTTGATGGAGGAGGAGAGATGCTGTGGACATGATGCCTATTGGATAGGTGATATGATAACATTCGAAAGCCTTGCTAGACTCAACATAGAGGCGATCGAGGAAAGGGGAATTGAAAGGGTTGTATTCACCTGTCCAGAAGGATATTGGACCTTCAAGGAGCTGTACCCACGTCTAAATGGCCCCCTGGGATTTGAAGTCAAGAGCCTCACGGAACTTCTAGCAAATGCCATCGAAGATGGATCGGTCGTCCTTGAGAGAAGTGAGAAGAAGATAACATTCCAGGACCCTTGCCGCCTAGGCAGGTACTCCAGCATAATTGACGAGCCTAGGTCGATAATCGATGCCCTGGGAAGGAGAATGGAAATGGGTCGGACAGGACGACTGTCCGCCTGCTGTGGCCACTCAAACTGGGTGAATTGTGACACATATACCAGGGATTGGCAGCTGGAAAGGTTGGGGGAGGCAGAGTCTACGGGCGCTGAGGTTCTGGCCACCGCCTGCCCGAAATGCCTGATACATCTGACCTGCGCCCAGCGCAACTTGTCCGAAAAAGGAATCAAGATCGAGGACATCCATGTGATGGCCGCGTCTGCTCTAAAACTCTGATCTCATCACTTCTCGTCTTCTATTATCACGATGGACTTCCCTTCGACTTTCCTCTTCATGTGACCACCAGGGCCGCCCCTCTCAGCACGGGCTTTTTCCATACATTTCTCATCATCGCAGACGAATGCTGCGAAAGCGAAGTGTACTGCCCGTCTCCCGCAGAACTGACATTTCTGCTCCTCAATCTCCATCAGACCTTCATGGAAGCGGTCGCATATCTTCTTTCCCCCTGTGGCAATCTTTATCTATATCGCCCTTGTACCCCTGGGGCAATGGCTAACCTCAATGTAACGGTGGTCGGACCACCAGGTTACGGAAGGGACATAGGGAAGAAGGGTACCGACAGCGACATCACATTCTACAATCTTAAGAGGGGGGAAGATACAGTCACGCTGATGGAGCCAATACGGTATCCAGAGAGGTTAGCTCCGTTGTTCTATTCGGCTTCCATGGCCCACTTCGCCATCATTGTCGTGGAGAAGATCGACCACATCTTTGGCGAAGCTGTTCTAATGCTCGATAGCTGTGGAGTAGGGAAGGGGATCATCGTCCTCCGAAACTTCATCGTTCCGGAACAGGTTGCTCCCTTGATCGTCGGGACTGTCGCTGAGAACTATGCTTTCGTCGAGGACGATCCAATAGAGATAAGGGGAAGGTTGATCCAGGAGGTATCTTCCTTCCTTCCCTCGAAGCCAGAGGAATCTGAAGAAGGAAGTGTTCCGGTTGACCATCACTTCAATGTGAAAGGTGTGGGCACGGTCGTCCTTGGCTCTGTTTCCCAGGGAACGATAAGGAAGCACGATAAATTGAGGGTGTTGCCCGGTGAGGATATAGCAATCGTACGCTCCATTCAGAAACACGATGATAACTTTGATTGGGCTGTCAAGGGAGAAAGGGTCGGGATGGCCTTGAAGGGATTGGACGCAGATACGCTGGACAGGGGTTATGTCCTGTCTAGTGATGGATCTCTGAGGGTCGACCAACACCTGGAAGTCAATGCTGAGCTCATACGTTTCTGGCCAGATCCAATCAAGGAGGGGATGGTTCTCCACATAGGTCACTGGATGCAGTTCGTTCCATGCAAAGTTGCATCAGTCCACATCGATGACAACTGGAGACGGCCAAGGCTATCGCTGACTCTGGAAAAACCGCTTATTCACCCCCAACAATCAAGGATTGTGCTTACCTATCTGGACGGGGGTAAGCTCAGAGTCGTTGGTACCGCCAAGCCACTTTAATCTAGGAATTTCTGAGAGTGCGCTAGCCACCTGTCAGCGTTGTCGGACAGAAACTGGTATAAGTACAGCGGATGATTTCATCCAGTCGTGAAGATATCTTCTATTGACACAGCGCTCAAGGAACTGCTTGACTCCATTGACTCGACTGGGGAGCTGGAAAAATGCCATCAGTGCGGCCAGTGCTCCTCCATTTGCCCCAGCTATAGGAATGGCGGGATTAGACCCCGTGAGATTATGGAACTTGTCGTTATTGGTGCCATTGACCCCGCCAGTGATGAATCGATCTGGCAATGCACAATGTGTAACAGCTGCACCGAGAGGTGTCAGCTTGGCGTTGATCCTGCCAGCATCATCAATGTGCTGAGAAACCTTGCCGCTGCTAGAGGTAATGTTCCGGAACACTTCGTGCAAGAGGCTAGATTGTTCAAGAACACTGGGCGCTCGTTTCCCATTACAGTCCTCACAAAGAAGATGAGGGAAGAGATGGGACTCGAGAGTCTGGAGATCACAGGTTCGGCCAAGGATGACCTTGCTAAGCTCATTGCTGCAACTAGTTTGGGGGGCCTGGACCTTGAATAAGCATTACTTGTTCAGAGGATGTCTGATACCCACGAGACTGCCGTTCCTTGAGAAGGCATCGATTATGGCTCTGGAGAGGATGGGTTTCGAATTCGACCTACTTCCCGATGCCACCTGCTGCATGGAGCCGATCGGGCTCAGATCGATGGCCCTCGACACCTGGAAGGTCATCGCGGCCAGGATGTTGGCAGTGGCGGAAGCAGATGGACGGGATGTCGTTACTCTGTGCAATGGGTGCTTCATGTCATTGAAGGAGGCGGCCTATCTGCTTTCCAAGGAAGATGAAAGGGATGAGGTTAACCAGATCCTAGCAGAAATCGGTATGAAATACAATGGTACCACCAATGTGAAACACCTTCTAGAGGTAGTGGTCGAAATTGGAGAGGACCGCCTCAGGTCGATGGTCACTTCTCCTTTGGAGGGGATGAGGGTAGCGATTCACCCCGGATGTCACCTAGTGAGGCCATCAAGTGTTCTGGGTGTCGAAAATCCGTTCTCTCCTGAATCGCTCTTAAGTGTGACCGAGTGGCTGGGAGCAGAGGTGGTTTATGCTCAGGATTGGCCAGGTTGCTGCGGCGGAGGACTCACAGGAGTCAACGAAAACGTTTCCAGCGGGATATTGAGAGAAACGGTTGAAGAGTTCAAACTGATGGGGGCGAATTACATTGTCACTCCTTGCCCATTCTGTTTCATTCAATTCGACCTGAAGCAGAAGGAAGGTCTTCCAGTAATCTATCTCGGAGAACTTCTCGCACTAGCACTTGGGGCATCAACCGAGGATATTGGAATCAAACATCACCGTATGAGATTGGATCTCTAGGGTTCCTCCAAGGACTTCACCATAGTTATGTCCAGGCTGAAGTGGGCGGCCCTTGCCGAGTGGGTTATCCAACCCATGGAAATAATATCTGCATTCTTTGCAAACTCAGGTGCGGTTTCCTGTGTTATGCCTCCGGAAACCTCCACTAGAACATTCTCATTGAGCTTCTTGACCGCAAGATAGGCCAGCTCGACCTTCTCTGCAGGCATGTTGTCCAGCATCACAATGTCGGCACCAGCCTTCGCGGCCTCCAACGCTTGTTCGACTGCTTCTACCTCCACCTCGATCTTCTTGGAGAATGAAGCCTTCTTCGCCATGGCAACCGCCTGTGTTATTGATCCCACGACCTTCAAATGATTATCCTTGATCATGATGGCATCGTCCAGACGGAACCGGTGCGGGTCCCCTCCACCCATTATGACCGCTTTCTTCTCAAAGAAACGGAAACCTGGAGTGGTCTTTCGAGTGGCGGCGATTCTGACGTCCTTATTCACCTTCTTGCAGACCTTATCAATCTTATTCGTGGCGGTCGCTATACCGCTCATCCGCATCAAGAAATTCAGGGCGAGACGCTCACCGAGCAGGATCTTCTTCAAAGGGCCATCTAAAACCAGGATATGCTCCCCCTTGGATATCTCGTCGCCATCCCTAGCCATCGGAAAAGTGGATACACCCAAGAGGTTGAAGATCTCGATCGCCTCTTCAAGCCCAGCCAGGATGCAATCCTCGTTCGATTGGATGCGGGCACTACCCACCTCGTCTCGGACAAGCAAATCGCTGGTGATGTCACCGAAACCAACATCCTCTTCGAGATAGTCCGCTATCCTGCTCATATTTACCAAAATACCTGTTACTGAATATAAAGTTAATCAAAATCTGGCTTCTTCAGGGAAAGCTCATTATCATTACAGATTCACAAAATTGATACCATCTGGAAGGGTCTTTCGAGCAGTGAAATGCTGCAATAGGCAATGTGAACACCCCCTCCGCTCAATCGCGGGCTATTTACATATACTTGGCTGATATATCCAACTAGAATTCATAAATGGGGATATCCAAGGTATGAAGGCGGCAATCCTCAGGGCACCCGGAGACATCGTTGTTGAGGACATAAAAGAGCCTGAACTTCCCAAGGAAGGGTTGATAATAAGAGTTGAAGCTTGCTCAATATGCGGAACTGATACCAAAATGTGGACGAATGGACATAGAGACCTCACGTACCCACGGGTGCTTGGTCACGAGTTCGTCGGGATAGTGGAGAGTATCTCTTCCGATGATTCCGTATTCGAGATCGGTGATAGTGTTCAGGTCTGGCCGGGAATTGCCTGTGGAAAATGTGAACCATGTCAAAGAGGACGTGACAACCAGTGCGTGCGTCAGCGAATTATCGGATATAATGTGGATGGCGGTTTCGCAGAGCTCGTTGCCCTACCAAAAGAGAATGTTAAAAGCGGGGGCGTCAATCTTATTCCAAAGGGTCTGAGCAAAATCGAGGCTACCTTGGCTGAACCCTTGGCCTGCTGCATCAATGGGCAGGATGCCTGCGGATTGGGTCCTGGAGATGAAGTCCTGATCATCGGGGCTGGTCCAATAGGATTGCTCCATGCAATGCTGGCACGAATGCGAGGTGCGGAAACCGTAATACTTGCAGAACGGGAGAGAAACCGGGCAGTTTTGGCATTCAATGCCAAACCCGATCACGTAATTACGGGTGATCTCTCGAAGGAGGTGTCAGCCATCACCGATGGAAAGGGGGTCGACGTCCTCCTCGTCGCGACTCCTGGTGTTGTGGTCAACATGGACCTCATTGGCCTATTGAATTCTGGCGGAAGACTCAACGTATTCTCTGGTTTGCCCAAGTCAATTTCTACCGTTCCCATCGACCTTAACCATATCCACTACCGTGAGATCACAATCACCGGATCCTATGGCTGTCGGAGCAATGGGTGCAAACGGGCTCTAGAAATACTGGGTGAAAATGATTTCAATTGCGACTGGATATTCACCAAACGTGTGCCTCTAACCCAAATTGAGGATGGGTTGAGACATTCACTCGAACGTGTCGGACTCAAAGCCGTGGTGACTGAATATTGAAGGTGATATTTTGGAGCAGAAACTCAAGCAATTCGGACTGAAAGTAGATGCGCTTCTGAAAGGAAAGGATCTCACAAGGGAGGAGACCACTGAGATGTTCAGGGAAGTTCTACTTGATGAACAGCCAGACCTCCAACAGGGTGCGTTCCTGGCGGCCATTACCGCCAAGATGATGACCCCTGAGGAATTGGCTGGTGCGTGGGAGGCCATTTACGAATATGATACAGTTAAGGTCAAACCCGAGGTAAACGGTCCGCTAGTGGACAATTGCGGCACTGGCATGGATACCCTTAAGACCTTCAACATTAGCACAGCTGCCTCGTTGATCGCCGCGGCCGACGGAGTATATCTGGCCAAGCATGGAGCAAGGGCAATAACATCCCGATGTGGAGTGGTGGACATCCTGGAGGAGCTAGGTGTCGATGTTGATTGCGATATGGAGATTGTCAAGAAGAGCATAGAATCGGCTGGAATTGGAATATTCAACGGCAATAGCCCGAAGGTGCATCCTACAGCGCTCTTCCGCATCCTGTCCAAGATCAGATTCGGAACCATATTGAATATGGCAGGATCGCTGGCAAACCCCGCGGCCCCTTCATATGGGGTGAGGGGAGTGTACTCGCCCGAATTGATCATTCCTGTTATCGAGACCATGAAGGAGATTGGTTACGAGAGGGCAATCGTTTTCCATGGATTGAACCACAATGGGGCCCTTGGCATGGACGAGGTGTCCATCCTGGGTCAAACGAAGGTGGCGGAGCTCTTACCCGATGGTGAGATCGAGTCCTACAACCTCTTTCCAGAAGATTTTGATATTGTGGACGCTCGTGAGGAGGAGTTGCTCTGCTCATTCGAGAGGTCGGAAGAAGCCTTTCATTTCATTAGGATACTCGGGGGGCATTCTAAAGGTTCGCGAAGGGACATCGTCTGCCTGAACACCGCTCCCATCCTATATATGATGGGAAAGTCAAAGAGCTGGGAGGATGGTTTCCAAAGGGCCAATGAGATTATAGACGGTGGTGTGGTGATCGATAAGCTCAAAGAATGGGTAAGGACTCAGAACGCGGCTCCGGAAAAGGGAGAAGAGAAGCTGGAAAAATTGATCGACAGGGCAATAGAGTAGTCTGTACGATGGGGAATGTCCTCGTACCTCATGATCTAAAATTCGATCCGGTTCATAAGATCGTTGGTTTTCAGATCTAAGGGTCTTTCCATTCAATCCGAGATCTTTGATCCTTTCTGAGCCTGAAAGAAGACTCTTCCCGTTTATCCCTAAAGCTCGTACCAGGTATCCAGATCAGGAAGAATTACACTGCAATCGAGATCTGTTGCCAGGGATTCCCGATCCTCTCCGTGACAGAGTACCACATTCTCTGGATCACAAGCCCTAACGAAGTCGACAAGGGCATCGTGGTCGCAATGGGCTGAGAAGTCGAATCTATGCACCTCGCACTTGACCTTGATTTCTACTCCTCGGTCATAGATTACCCCGCGGTCCAGTAGCATTCGGCCGTTGGACCCTTCCGCCTGGAATCCAGTGATCAGCAGTGCGCTCTTGGGGTCATCCTTGATTGATTGGAGATAGCCCAGAACTGGCCCTCCATCCAACATGCCGCCAGTGGTCACTATGACATCTCCTTTTAGCGCCATTCCTCTCTGAGAAGGAGAACGGACCTCCTTGAATCGTCTCTTTGCCCGCCTCAGATCCTTCTCATTCCTAAGATACTCTGGATGGTCCAGATAAAGCCTGTTGACGGTCTTACCCATCCCATCTACCCACATATCGTATTTCAGCTCCTTGAGGATCAGCATCATCTCCTGTGTCCTGCCGACGGCGAAACACGCAATCACAGCCTTGCCGCCACGTTCGACAACCTCCTTCACTTTCTCAAGGAACAGGTATTCGGTCTTGAGTCGATCCGGCTGGCTCCTACCTGCGTAGGTTGATTCCATTATGAGGTTATCGCATCGAACGGGATGCGCTCCCCAGACTAGACGGGTGTTGATGGTGTTCAGGTCACCGGTGAAAAGTGTGGTCTCATCGCCACGCATCTCGTACATGGTGGCACCTGGTACGTGTCCAGCGCTGTGGAGCTCGACCTCCAACCCCGCAACATCGATGGTCTCACCAAAATCCATGGGAATGAAGTTCCTCATGGTGGTCCGAATATCATGGGGGTCAAAGGGCTTGGGAAACCCCTCAAGATCTGCTACCTTCAAGCTGTCCTCGAGGAGAAGCCTTGTGATTGATATTGTGCAAGGCGTTGCCACAATCTCGGTATCGTACTTCCTGCACAGCCACGGTATCATCCCACTGTGATCGAGGTGCGAATGAGTGAGGAAACCAAAATCGACGGGGGGGGCAGGGATGGGATAAGTGGGCGGTTTGGCCACATTCATACCATATTCAAAGATCAGGCTGGCACCCCTGTTCTCTATCAGCAGACCCATCCTGCCCACTATGTCGGCTCCGCCAAGGAACTTGAATCTCATAATGAATACCTCTCTATTCCCCCATGACTTGAACGATCACGCGTCTTGTCCTTGATCTCACATCCAGCTCTATCAGGACCACTTGCTGCCATGTCCCAAGGTCAGCGACTCCATGCTGAAAGGGTATTGTCAACGATGGTGAGAGGAATGATGCTCGTATATGCGAGTGGCCGTTTCCATCACCCCATCGACGATGGTGATCGTACTCGATCTCCTTTGGTATCAAACGCTCGAGTGCATCTCTCAGGTCTGATTCCAAACCGGGTTCGAACTCTATGGTCACAATTGCCGCGGTTGAGCCGGGAACGAAGGCGCAGGCCAGACCATCAGAGATATCAGATTCGGAAATTGCATCTCTGACCCCATCGGAGATGTCAACTATGTCTCCCTCTCCTTGGGTTCTTACCTCTAGCACCTTCCTGTATGTGCTCATGATATTTCCGCTACCCTGAAGTGCATATAAACCTTTTGTGGTTTCGAATCGGAAGCCCATCGGTGGTATTCGCACTCTTTTTTGATTTTTAGTCCTTTTTCCTTCTTCGCTTATTACCGTCTTTCGAAAATAGTTAATATTTCGGAATAAAATTATCATTTGTGTCTGAGTTTGGAAAGGGGGGCAATTTCTCCCTTAGAAATGAAAGTAGGCGCATTCAAAAAGTATGGCTCAATTCTTCATTTAGGGTCCCCCTTATTAAGAAGGGAATAGAGAAGGCAGGGAGCATTAACAAACTCGGACGTGTTCTGGGTTATCGCAGCAGAGTCCACCCTGGTTGGAGCATAAGGCAGATACTCTTAGGCAAGCAAGCATTTCCTTTAGAACGCCTCAAGAAGCTGTCAGAATTCCTCGATTATCCCATTGATGATATCATGCGGCACCTGTCGGAACCGAGGCATATCACCCCAGAAAGCACTCGCCGGGCACTTCAAGAATGTGGCCTTCATTATTATCTTCCCAGGTGATCGTCGGACACATAATGTGCATACGTCTGCCAAGAAAGTCGCCTTTCAATTAATCTAAAATCGAAGCAAGATTTTCCCGCCAGCAACCTGAATCAGAAAAGTTATTTATAGTATCAAAAAGATAAACAGAATGTCGGACGTTATGTCCGACCGAAGGGATGGGAGTGTTATTCAGACGCAAGCGTCAAGAACAGGATGAGGCCACCTATTCACTCATCCACAGAGGAGTCTACCGAGTGCCCGACTTCTACGAAGACGACGAGGGCAAGAGGTTCAAGGGTGCGAAGGTGGCCTATAGTTTCTGGAGCGCCGTTAGATACACTTTCTTCCTTTCATTGCTGCTCTGGTGGTTGCCCATCTTCGGGCAAATGATCGCCGGATATGTTGGAGGAAGAAGAGCGGGCACGCCCTGGAAGGGAGTGGCTGCAGCACTGATTCCAGTCACGGTATTCTTCGTCGTCATGATGGCAATGGATATGGGTTATCTACCCACTGAGTTCTTCGGGATCAGTCTTTCACCTGCTGCCCTGCTTGGGTCAATCGCCGCCGAAATTCCTCTAATAGAGCCGTTCCTGAACTTCAGCGTCATGTACCTCGATTCGTTCCTGGATGCGATCCAGGCAACTACTTCTCTTCGTTTGGACAGCTATATCATCACTATCGCTTTCGCATACATTGGTGGGATTCTTTCCGAGCAGACCAGGAGGGAGATGGATTATGTTTCTAAGACCGGTGGTCCAAAGACCACTGTCGTAGTTGAAGGCACACACACCTCCCCCCAGGAAGTCGCCTCTTCCATACCCTCCTGGTCAGCTCATTTGCTTCAGCCTAGGAGGAGAACCACCGCCCCCATGAGTTTCGAGGAAATGACCCCCCTCGGTGCCAGGGCCTATGCGGATTATCTACCAGAGCAGACTATCCAGCCTACCCGACGTGCAATCCACCGGGAGGAAGGGGTAGGCGACATCGACCCCCAGGAACTGAAGCTACTTCAAGCTAGGAATCAAAGCATGATCAAGAACCAGAAGAAAGTGGAGAGGAAGGTACACGGTAAGAACAAAAGCGTACCCTTCGTCAAGAAGGGGAGCAGGAAACGCCTGGTCAAAACTGGGCAATCAGAGATACCGAAAGCTCCTGAGGAGCAGCTTCAGCGCAATGGAGACTGGGAGTTCATCTGAGCTCTTTTTCCTCCCACAAGTCCACAGTCACCTCTCCACACCACATCACTTTTTATGATGGCCAGATGATGAATTGTAGAAAGTTTAACTCAGAAGAGTTTTTATAGAATCATAGATTAACCCGAAATTGGCGATAATGATATGTTCTGTCCAGAATGTGGTTCGTTGATGTTCCCGAGAGAGGGGTTTTTCAAGTGCAGCCGATGTGATTGTGAGAAGGAGACCAATGGGACTTCACAAACATTCAAGACCAAGACCCGGGAAAGAGAAATCGCCGTAATCGATTCCAATGCCCCTACACTCCCTAAGACGCGTGTGGAATGTCCCAAATGTGGCCACTATGAGGCGTTTTGGGTACTGAGGCAGACACGAGCAGCGGACGAGCCAGAGACCCGGATATACCGATGCACCGAGTGCGGCCATTCCTGGCGTGAATACTAATTCCAGCAATCGAACCTGAGCAAGGTTTAATTAGAGATATTTCATTTAGGAGCAGGGGTTATTTAATGTTCCACGCCAAGGTCAGGTCTGAGACTCTCAAAGGTATCGTCGACATCGTTTCGACTCTGGTTGACGAGGCCAAGTTCAACATCAACTCTGAAGGATTCTCTCTAAAGGCTGTTGATCCAGCTCATGTTGCCATGGTTGATCTTGAGGTCGAGAAGGGCGCATTCGAGGAGTTCGTGGCGGATGATACCGAGTTGGGTATTGACCTGGACAAGATCAAAGAGGTCCTAAGACTGGCAAAGTCTGGGGATATCATAGATATGGAACAGGATGAGGAGCGAAATCGCCTGATTATGAACGTGGGCAACGTCAGCAGGAGGATGAACCTAGTCGATACTACTGGAATGTCCGACCCAAAGGTACCCAACCTCGATCTTCCCACAAAGTTGTCAGTTAGTGCTGAGGAGCTTCAGAAGGGTATCAGGGCAGCGGAGAGCGTTTCTGACCATATCGCTATGAATGCTAACGCAGAGGGTTTCGAATTATACTCTGAAGGAGATACGGACACCGTCAGTCTGAAACTTGACAAGGACTCATTGGTCTCTCTGCAAAGCGAGGAGAGCGTGCGGAGCTTGTTCCCACTGGATTACTTCTCCAATATGATAAGGGCGATCTCTGCGGGTACAGTCGTCCAAATAAGCCTAGGTAATGACTACCCTGTGAAGATGGAGTTCAATGTTGCTGGCGACAAGGGCCGTGTTAGCTACCTCCTTGCTCCAAGGATTGAGAGCGAATAGAGAATTCCGAAGAATGTAATGCGCCATGTCCATCGGCCAATATTGCGGTCCTAAATTCCCACAATTACAAAAGCTTTTAATGCATTCGCCCATTACTGCTCGAACTCCACATCCGCAGAACGAGGTGGCCCGTAGTGGTTGAATACACTGACTATGAGATTCTAGAGCTGGAGAAGAAGGCCAAGGTCATCAGGAAACATGTGCTGAAGATGACTCATGCTGCAGGCTCCGGACATCCTGGTGGTTCGCTTTCATACGCGGACATAATAACCGCGCTATACTTCAAGATCATGAATCACCGTCCAGAGGAACCTTATTGGGATGGCCGAGACCGCCTAGTTCTCTCCAAGGGTCATGCCGCCCCCACATATTACGCGGCTTTGGCTGAGAGCGGATACTTCCCAGTCGGGGAACTCCTGACACTGAGGAAACTAGGCAGCAGGCTTCAGGGCCACCCTTCAAGATCCAAGACCCCTGGGGTCGAGATGTCCACGGGTTCCCTCGGCCAAGGCCTGAGCGTGGCGAACGGAATGGCGCTAGCTGCGAAGTTGGATGGAAAACCGCACCATATATACTGCCTCTGCGGCGATGGGGAAATGGAGAGCGGCCAGATATGGGAGGCAGCGATGCTTGGGTCCCATTACAGACTGGATAATGTCACTGCATTCATAGACAAGAACGGTCTCCAGATCGATGGGGCTACAGAGAAGGTGATGTGTTCCGAGCCACTTTATGATAAGTGGAAGGCTTTTGGCTGGAATGTCATAGAAATAGATGGCCACTCCATGAGAGAGATCCTAACTTCTTGTGAGAGAGCGAAACAGGTGAAGGGGAAACCCACAATGATCATAGCCACCACGGTCAAGGGCAAGGGTGTTTCCTTCATGGAGGGATGCCTGAGATTCCATGGCACTCCTCCAAGCGACGAGGAGCTAGAAATCGCTCTGAACGAACTGGAGGAATCTTAGTGAGATTTGAGTACGCGGCACAGAGAAAGGAGTACGCCCGGGCTCTTATCGACCTTGGTAGGGAGAGGGAGGATATCGTTGTTCTTGACGCAGATCTTTCCACTTCTACCCAGACCTCTAAGTTCGGCGAGGTCTTTCCTGAAAGGTTCTTCAACTGCGGGATAGCAGAACAGAACATGATGGGGACTGCGGCAGGACTTTCAGCGAGCGGTAAGACCGTGTTTGCATCCACTTTCGCGGTATTCGCTACGGGCAGATGCTGGGATCAGATAAGGCAGTCCATTGCGTATCCCAAGTTCAATGTGAAGATTGTAGCCTCGCACGCCGGTGTGACAGTAGGTGGTGATGGAGCCTCTCATCAGATTGCCGAGGACATCGCCCTGATGCGCACGCTTCCAAACATGACCGTTGTGGTCCCGGCAGATGCAAACGAGACCTATAAGGCCGTTAGAGCGGTTGCCGATTGGCCTGGTCCTTGTTACGTCCGCCTGGGAAGGGTCGACTTTCCGGTGATCACCTCTAAGGAGGAACCTTTTGAGATTGGTAAGGCAACGATCATGAGGGAAGGAGAAGATGTGAGCCTGGTTGCCACTGGACAGATGGTAGCGGTGTGCTTGGAAGCTGCTGAGATCCTTCAATCAGAGGAGATCTCAGCTGAGATCGTCAATATGTCAACTATAAAGCCCCTCGACGAACGAGTACTGGCCAGATCGGCGAGATTGACAGGGGCCATCGTTACAGTGGAAGAGCACAACTACCTGACGGGATTGGGAAGTGCTGTAGCTTGCTACCTTGTCGAGAATGAAAATGTGCCCATGAGGCGGGTAGGCTTTCCCGACCTATTTGGCGAGTCGGGGGAAAGCGATGAACTCATGCAAAAGTATGGCTTGACCAAGGAAAAGGTCGTTGCCGCCGCCAAAGAAGTTATCCGGAGGAGATGACGGATGAAGATATTCATCGACACCGCCAACATCGACCAGATTAGAGAGGTCAACAGCTGGGGTATACTGGATGGTGTGACCACAAACCCCACCCTTGTCTCAAGGGAGAACAAGGACTTCAAGACCCTTGTGAAGGAGATATGCGAGATTGTGGATGGACCCATCAGTGCGGAGGCTATGAGCCTGGATGCTGATGGGATAATCAAAGAAGGTAGGGAACTTTCTAAAATACATCCGAATATCAACATCAAGGTTCCCATGACAGAAGCGGGCATCAAAGCGACAAAAGTATTGTCCAGCGAGGGGATCGATGTCAACGTGACACTGATATTCTCACCCGCTCAGGCACTGCTGGCATGCAAGGCAGGTGCTCGCTTTGTCTCACCTTTCGTAGGGAGATTGGATGACATAGGGCATTACGGCATGGACGTGGTGGAGGAGACGCTTGATATGCTCTGGAACTACGACTTCGAAACGGAGATCATAGTGGCGAGCGTGAGACATCCGACACACGTTCTGGAGGCGGCAAGGATGGGGGCCCATATAGCGACCATTCCCTACGCCGTACTGAAGAAGATGTTCAAACATCCACTCACAGATATCGGTATCGAAAGGTTTCTCAAGGACTGGGAGAAGGTTGAGAAACGCTGATCCTGCTCAAGCATCTGAAAAGATCGTTGATTCATAGCTCAGCCATTTGCCATGGAGAAGTGGGTTGGTGGAATCTTCATCTCGAACCTGACGCCCGACCCTTCCTGTCCTGACTCCCGAATTTCAATATCGTTTATTTTAAGGATTTCCCTGGAAAGGAAAAGACCCTGTCCGGTATTCTCTCCGAAACCATACTCGAATATTCGTTCCTTGTTCCTTGCCGGAATTCCCCTGCCGTCATCCTCGTAGATCAAAAATAGATTTCCATCATCTTCGGTCATATGAATCCTGATCTCACTCACCGTACCACCGTGTTCCAGGCTGTTGTGAAGGAGATTATAGAAGACTTTCTCCATCAGTGGATCGACGAACATATCTAAACCATCTAGGTCCACATTCATTCTCACGCGGCCCATATCCAGCTTTGAAACAGCCAAGTAGACGATATCCGAGGCCCTGGTCCACGCTGGCATCTCTGTTCCCATGTTCTCGTAATCTCTCTGGAATTCCAGAAGTCTGTTGACCCTTTCGACGGCATCTTTTAGCTTTCTCAAGTAGCCAGTGATTCTCTCATCTTCGATCAGTCCCTCTATGATGCCCTCATATCCAACAATTATCATGAGCTGGTTAAGAATGTCATGCCGCGTGGCGCTACCAAGTAGATTCAGTTTCCTATTGGCCATCTCAAGGGCCTTCTTGGTCGCGTTTCTCTCGCTGCTGTCTTTTATGGAATCGGGTAGATCCTTTCTTTGACAGGTCTTCATGGCGATTATTACTATGTTACCGAAATTGATGGCCATCTCTGCATCTTCATCGGTGAAACCTCCTGGCTTATCAAGTAAAGTCATGACACCTTTTCGCTCACCTTCAAACACGAGAGGGATGAAGAGAAGGTTCTCGAACGGAAGATTCTCAAGGGATGAATGATCAAGAGTAGATGAGTCTGAGAGGTCGTTGCAGTAACTGGCAATGCCGTGTCGATACTCCTTCCCAATTAGCCCTTGGATAACCATTAGGATCTTATCCACATCCAATATGGCGAATTTCTCAAGATCCTGATAGACAGTTTCGTGGTCGTGTCCATCTCTATCAAATAGGGCGATGTATCCACCACCCACACCAATGAATGACTTGCAGGAATCAAAGATCTTTGCGACAAACACATCAAACTCCTGAGGCTCCAGTAGTGAGCGGATAAGAAGGGAAAGGACATCTGTTCCATCATCCCTCATCGGCAATTCAACATTGTCTTCATTCACGACATCACCCCTGCAAATCTCATGCCAGAGATTGCATATCCCACACCATCTAAGGGAAAGACGTGGCCATCATAGTTGTTCTTGGATTCCTTATGAACATTCAATGAGAATAGTTATATTTGTATCGTTCTGGATTTCGTCGCTGGTTCCATCTGGAAAAGGAATGAAACTGAAATTGGAAAGGTGTATCAAACGCCTGGTAAACCCGCAAAGAACGTTGGACAAGTATCTTCCAGATCGACATTCTGCGATTGTGAGATTTAAAGTTTGCAGTCTCGCTGATTCCTCAGAAGTTAGTGCGAAATATTGATAGCGTCCGTTGGGCAATGTTAGGTCCGTGCCTGCTTCCATGGATGATTTCGCTGATCTTTGCGAGATGGTGGCCTCCACAAGCTCTAGGAAGCGGAAGGTCGAGTTCATTGCCGGGTTCCTAGATACACTGGATAGCAACGAGATTAAACCGGCCATACTATTACTGCTGGGTAGGCCCTTCCCTGAGATGGACTCAAGGAAGCTTGATGTGGGGTATGTCACCATCGAGAAGGTGCAGAGTGGAGCACGACAGAGCACGCTTTTCGACGAGAAGGTAATGTTGGTCGATGTCATCCCAATGCTATACCAAATCGCCGATAGCACTGGACCTGGATCAAGGAAGGTAAAGGAGAACTTACTCAGAAACCTTTTCGGAAGGCTCTCTCCACTTGCAGGGAAGTACCTGAAGCGGAGCCTATACAGGGAAATGAGGATAGGGGCCAGTGAGGGCGTGATACTGGAAGGGATAGCTAGAGCATCTGGGAAAGATCTGGAAGAGGTGAAGAGAGCTAACATGATCCTGGGCGACATCGGTAGACTGGCAGAGATGGCTCTGGCTAGAGAGGAATTTGAAATCTCGGCAAGAATGTTCGTCCCAATACGTCCGATGCTCGCGGAGACCGCTGAATCGGTGGATGTAGCCCTCCGAATCATGGGAAAAGCTGCCTTCGAGTACAAACTGGATGGTGTGAGGGTCCAGGTTCACAAGGATGGAGACGAGGTCAGGGTTTTCAGCCGAAGGCTAACAGAGGTGACTGAGAGTCTTGTCGAGATCCTGGAAATGGCTAAGGCTTTTCCTGAGAGGAGATACATTGTTGAGGGAGAGGTGGTGGCATATAGAGAACGCCCCCTTCCATTCCAGGATCTAATGAGAAGGTTCAGAAGGATAAATGAAGTTGAGGAGATGAGCAAGATCGTTCCCATCAGGCTATTCCTTTTCGACATCCTGCTCAGAGGCCAGAGAGACCTCATGTCAATCCCATATCAAAAAAGGTATGAAGAATTGGCATCGATTTTCCCTGCAGACCTCCTCGCCCCGCGGATTGTGACATCTAGCTATGAGAAGGCCAATGAATTCTACGAGAAAGCATTAGAGGATGGACACGAGGGGGTGATCGCAAAGGAACTTGATAGTCAATACACCATGGGAAAGAGGGGAAGGAAGTGGTTGAAGATAAAACGGAGTCACACTCTTGATCTGGTGATAGTTGCAGCAGAGTGGGGTCATGGAAGAAGGCGGGGTTGGTTGAGCGATTATTACCTCGCAGCCGTTGAAGGTAGTGGGTTTTCAGTGGTTGGGAAGACCTTCAAGGGCCTTACTGACACCGAATTCGAATGGATGACAAGAAGGCTTCTAGAACTGAAGATCGAAGAGGAGGACTATGTGGTCACGGTCCAACCACGGATAGTCGTGGAAGTGGCTTTTGATGAAGTACAGGCCAGTTCAAAATATCCATCGAAGATGTCTTTGAGATTTGCCAGGATAAAGGCCATTAGGGAAGATAAGCCCCCCGAGGATGCGGATACCTTTAGTGAGGTTGAGAGGATATACAACTTGCAGTTCGATAGAAAGGAGCGATTCGAAACGGATGCAGAGCTTTGATTGCCGATGACCTCAATAAAAAAGAAATATCTGACAGCAATTCGATGATGATGCCCCGCGATTTGATTGTGGTAGGCGGAGGACCTATTGGAAGCAGGGTGGCGGAGGGAACCGCCAAAGAGTGTGATACTGTTATCCTGGAGGAGCATTCTTTTCCAGGAAAGCCAGTCCAGTGTGCTGGTTTGGTCACTCCAAGGGTGGTGGGGGCCGCGGATGCTGAACGGGCTGTGTTGAACGAGCTTCGTGGGGCATTGATACATTTTCCTGGTGGAGAAGATCTGGAAATCATGGCAGAGGAAACTAAGGCCGTGGTGATCGACAGGGCGGAATTTGATGTCATCTGCCATGAGAGGGCCCTGAAGAATGGGGCTGAATTTCTTTCTAATCACAGGTTCAGGCAACTCCAATCCTCAGCCAATGGAATGGCCTTGAAAGTGGATTCCCCTAACGGCGAGAAGATTTTCCACACTCGGCTGGTGGTAGGTGCTGATGGGTGGAAGTCCAATGTCGGAAAAAAGGCTGGACTGAAAGGGCCACGCGAGATGATCAAAGGAATACAGGTGGACTTGGACCACCAGGTCGAGGATCAGGATAGGGTGGAGGTCTTTCTAGGGAGCGGTTGGGCTCCTGGATTCTTCGCCTGGAGCATACCCTGCGGTGATTTCACTAGGGTGGGTCTTTGCGTGTCTTCCGGAAATTCAGCCCCGAGCAGCTTCCTTGATAAATTGCTCGGGAGAATGAAATTGGACGATGCCACGAGACTAAGGACGATGGGAGGAGCTATTCCTCTGGGAACCGTTCCAAGAAGTTACACTGATCGGGTCATGTTGGTAGGTGATGCGGCAGCCCAGGCAAAACCTTTGAGCGGTGGAGGGCTGTATACAGGAATGGTGGCAGCGGACTATGCTGCCTCCACGGCAATAGAATCACTAGACGAAGATGATCTATCTAAGAAGAGCCTGTCAAGGTACGAGATAGGATGGAAGGGAGCTCTTGGCAGGGAACTAGAACGGGGGTATAGACTGAGAAAGGTCTTCCTTCGGATGAACGACAAAAAGCTGGACGAGGTTGGGAAGATTCTCAAGAAGCCAGAAGTTGAGGAACTTCTTTCCAGCGGGGACATAGACCAACCCAGTCTTCTTGCGCCAAAGGTGCTGAGGCTGGTCCCCTCTCTGGTTAGGTTCTCTCCACAGATCCTGGGCTCGTTCCTATCGAGATGAGGCGTTGGAAGTTGGGAAAAATGGATTGTGGTGAAGATGGCGGTTCGCGGCTGGCCAAAGTACCCCGCTCCCGCGCCGAAGAAGTCCGAAAGGGACTGAAGAGAGTGGGGTCCGTAAGGAAGGACAGGAAGATCGTGGAGGATGGTGATTACGTCCTTATTCCTCTTAACCAAGGGTTCGACACCATGAAGATGGAGGAGATGGGCATTGAGGTCGTCGAGGGAGATACGGATTCAAGGTGCTGTTACCGCTCACCTATGGAGAGGATCATCGACAAAATCGAGTTGGAGGACTGGGCGCTCCCGTTCTTACCGAGGAAATGGGAGAGAGTTGGAGACATCCTCATAATGAGATTTCCCAAGGAGATCGCACAATTGAAGATACAGGTGGCCAAGACCTACGCGGAAGTACTGGAAGCTAAGACGGTTTGTGAGGATTTGAGAGGCATCTCAGGGGTTTACCGATTACCATCTGTGGAAGTAATTCTGGGAACGGATACTGAAACGATTCATTATGAAAACGGGGTACATTTCATGATGGATGTCAAAAGAGTCATGTTCTCCTCAGGCAATGTTGATGAACGCCTGAGAATGGGAAATATCGACTGCTCGGGAGAAACTGTGGTGGACATGTTCGCGGGCATCGGTTACTTCACGCTTCCCTTGGCGGTGCATGGCAATCCACACAATGTCATTGCTTGCGAGATCAATCGGGATGCTCAGCACTACCTGGAAAAGAATTTGGAACTCAACGGAGTAGAATCTGTAGTAGAGATATTCGGGGGGGATAATCGGGATCTTCCTTTGAGTCAAGTCGCTGACCGGGTGATCATGGGATATGTTGGCACAGGTGAATTCTTGGAGAAGGGCATCGATCTGGTAAAGCCGGGCGGGATAGTGCATTATCACGACACCGCCCCTGTGGATCAGGTTGGTTTGCTAGAGGCTTTCGTCCTCAAGGCTGCTAAGGAAAGGGGTGCTGAGATAATCTCATTAAGAGAAGTGAAATCGTACGCACCCGCGGTTTCTCACTTCGTTGTGGATTTCAAGGTTCTACGATAGGCTCAGTCTCTCACTACTTCCTCCACCGCACCACTGGCATCCACCAGGACCTTGAGGGCGTCGTGGTACTCTTCTCCCTCAGATTCAATAAGGCGGGAGGCGAATTGAGCAAGGTAGCCGCCAAAATCCTTCTCCTCGCTGGTGAACTGCCAGCCTTTGGAGTCAGCTGCTTCAAGCGCAGAGATGAAAGCGTATATGACAGCTCTCATCCTGTGACCCCGGGAACGCACCTTCTCGATGGCTCTTAGAGTGGCTTCCTTTCCCTCAATCTTGAATGTCCTGGCTATGGAATTGGCCAGTTCCCCAACCTCGCCCAGTGATGCGTACGATGGCAGTGATAATTCAATCTCCCGATTCATATGAACACGATGTGCTTCTTTCAAAAGAGCGGAAGGTGAATCATCCTTGACTGATTTCCTGGCAACATAAATATCCTCATCATCAGCGACGTATGAAAGCAATTTCTTGGAGTGTTCTGACCAAAGATAGGCGATTATTCTGCCAGCTAGATCGGACTCAGAGATGATTGGAACATCCTTCTCTTTCAGCAGATTGGAGAGAGCCTCTTTCTCAACCTCGCTTCCGCGTATTCTCTCCAAGAATGTCTCCTTATCAGTCCCGAAACACTGGTCACCCACGATATAAAGGGTCCTGCCGGAGTTTCTAATGGCTGCGAGCTTCTCCTCCAAGTACCTTTCCACAAGGGTCAAGTCGTCGATATCGCCAGAGAGATATTGGCTAGCCAGTGATGACGAGATCTTGTAATCCTGGCCAACCGCGCAGTCATCCTCCCCGCCAAGGTAATCAAAATCATGCTCAACATTTATGTTGAAATCATCTGTTGGATCGCGGGCAGCAATTCTCCTCGCTAGATTCTGGACCAGATTTTCCTCCTTCAGACATTCCGAGCATACTGTTATGGTGACTTTGGCAGAAACCCATTCAAGAATCAGCTTAGTCCTTGTATCTTCATGACCGCAGCTCCCACTCTTGTCTAGCCGGTAAGGTGCATCCGCCATCATTTCCTCTACATATGCGGGTGGGACCTTGGGATCAGACGAGCAGAGCAAACGCTCTTCGGTGGAGTAGAGATGTATGTCCCTCTTTCTGGCGATATCCCAATATGCCAGGAGTCTTAGGTCAGGGTCATCGAAATGTTGAACGCCAATCAGCTTCTCCTTGTCCACCTTCCCCCTGACTGCGTAGGATATATCCCCGGATGGCACCTTGGCGGTCGCCAAGAATGGTATCTTACCCGCTGCTGCCAATGATATTGTGGCAGCATATGCCCTCACAAGTTGATCTCCACGCATGGCAAGTGCCTGCAGCCTTTCAGCATTGTCCGAATATGTCTGGATCTTCTCCATCTTCTTCAGAATCTTATCAAAATCACATTTCCTGCATTTGTCAATACAGGTAGGCATCAGAATGGAAGGGTTCTTTGCCAACTCCCTAGATCTCTCCAGGAGTTCTTTTTCCAGTTTCTTTGGAGTCGCCTTTGCTCCCCTGAATCTCCTAGGTCTCGCCATCATAGTGCGCAAGGGAGAAGGGTTGCTTAATCCTTTTCATTGCATCCTTTAATCCTAATCCACGAAATTGGTCCCAAGAGGGATATCTCTTTGTCGCGTGTGAAATGATTACGAAGTAAATTTATGCAAAGAGGTGTTTGAGAGGGTGAGTGATGAGTTGAGGGAAAGGAAAGAGCGTGCCAGAGGATACCTGGAAGGCTACGAAGATGGTCTAAAAGAAGCTTGGGATGACTTCATGGGACTGACCACAAAGGGGTACCAATCAAGAGAGATCCGTATTCTAGCCAAGAGTAAGATCTTGAACATCCAGAAAAGGGTGGACACGAAAAGGAAAGAGGTAGAATCTGAGTTGGGCGAGAGCCTTGAGGAGGCCCCCTCGGTCCTCGAGAAGAAATCAGATCCAGTTGCGAAGATATCAGCGGGTGGCACATATATTATCGAGGAACTGAACCCCGATAGATCATTTACGACTCTGAGATCACTCATTGAAAGTGGGTATAAAGGGCTCTGTGTCAGCAGGATCGAGCCGAAAAAGGTCGCGAGTAGGTACGGAGTGGAAGCCCAGCTGATATGGTTGACCAAGACTGAAGTCCCAGAATCCGCGAAGAAGGGAATGGCCGAAATAGACTTCATGACTCTTTCGCCAACAGGTCTGGATATGCTCACTACAATCATCATGAATTTCCTAAAAGAAGAAGGTGACAAGGTAATCTTGCTGGGAGGAATGGATTACTTGATGACCTACAACGAATTTTCCAAGATTCTCCGACTCCTGCAGAACATGAAGGACCGTGTCACCTATGCAGGGGCGATAATGTTGATCCCTTACGATCCAAGCCTGCTTGACGAAAAGGACCTGAGAAGACTGAGAAGCGAGATCGAGGAGCAGCTGTAAAATCAGAAAATAGTATACACTGAAGAAAGATGCACTCAAGGGCTTCCAGTGCTGAGTAAATCGAGATCTATGTACTTCTTACTCAATACTAGGGCGTCTTGTTTTGCATATAAATCTCAATTGAAGATACGTTAGCGGTTGTACCTCCTTCTCCGGACAATTGCTCGGTCTGGATCTTGATGTCCATGACCTCGGCATTGTGTATGAACCTGTTCCTTACTATCTCAGCTACATCAACGGCTCGACTGATGGCTCTTCCTCTGGCCTTGATTATGACGTCCGTTGATCCACTGTTGAATTGGGTTACGACTGCTAGAACATAGTTCATGGTTGGTTTCTTGCCAATGTACACTGTGTTTTCCTCTGCCATCATTGACCCCCCTGTTGGTGTTGCTAATTTATACCATTTGGAGCGTATTTATTTGTTTCGAAGTGCTGCAAACCTTTACTTGCCTAACGATTGGGATCCTGATCGATGC
This sequence comes from Methanomassiliicoccales archaeon, assembly GCA_013415695.1. Taxonomy (NCBI): domain Archaea; kingdom Methanobacteriati; phylum Thermoplasmatota; class Thermoplasmata; order Methanomassiliicoccales; species Methanomassiliicoccales archaeon. Next base: position 128,759 of record JAAEEP010000001.1, read on the forward strand.
ATTTTGGATTCGGTTGATTCTTCTCAATCTCTTGATTAAGTTCATCTCTTGAACTGGCGAGGATCGATGAAGTTTCTCCCCTTTTTCAGATACTTTCCGACCTCTTCCTCCACATCCCTCTTCAATATCAAACCAGAGTAATGCATCAGGGTATCATCTAGATCTGGCTCACGATCCATGGAAGCAAGACATGGATAGTGGTGATGAAGAAGCCCCGCCTTTTCTACGGCCTCATCGATCCTCGCCCCTGCGATATTCTTGGCCACGAAGGCCGTGCATCCACATGGTGCCCCTCTTCTTACCCTCATTTCGCTTACTGTTCTTCCATCATCAGTAGTGATCTCAAACTCTGGTTTCCCGAAGACCTCCGCGAACCTATCTATTGCCTCGGAGCCTATCGGCTCGAGGGAGCAGAACGGCCTGGGAAATGATGTCTCCACACCCCAACGAAGCATAGTCCTCTTAATCTGGGTGATCTGACCCGGTGGCATCCACTCGGTGCGGTCCACTGGTGCAATGAGCGCAATAGCTCCGCTTTCCTTCACTATATCTGGCACCAGCTGGGGTGTGTTATTTCCCTCAGAAAGAAAAAGGACGAGATCGGCCTTGGGGATCTCACCGGGTATGAGCGGTTCAGGATCATCGACGACCTCTGGGATCTCATCCGTCAACTCGATCCACTCTACAGTCCATGTTGGTGGCGAGACCTTCTTCAACCAATCAAGGATTCTTCTCCCATACTCCCCTTGAATGACGACCAGCAAGATCATGGCCTCGCCAAGATCCCTTGGAAGTACGGAGTATTCTATCCTCTCAGGATTTACCCTTTCCAGAGGATTTCGATCGATGGATGGTCTGGATTCAAACTCCAATGCGGCTTCCTCCAGCATTTCGGCAATGCCCTGAGATACCTCACTATCGGGATGAATCATCACCGTCTCATAGCCCATTTCAGATAATAGTTGAGTAGAATCTCTTGGATCGTGGACCCTGATGCGCTCCCCTCTTAGATCAAGGAAAATGCAATTGTATCTTCTCTCTTCTTTTGGAGATCCAGTGAAGGATACGGTAATGGGAGTGTACTGAAGTTTTCCATCAAGCCTTACGGCAAGTACATGGAGTGCACCGATTATCGCCTCTCCCTTCAGCGACCTGGAGAATTTAACGAGCAGGATTCCACCTCGATGTAATGACGTCTTCTCGCCTTGGAAATCCCATGCTTCCTACTATTGAAGGAGTAGTGCCAAGTCATCTCATGGGAAGATGCCCCTCAGCTCAATAACCTTCACTACCTCCGTCATCGCCACAATGTAAGCGGCCCACCTCATGTCCACTCCCTCAAGCTGACTGGTGGAGAATACCTTGGAGAAGGACTGAACGATGATGCCCTTCAACCTCTCCTTGATCTCTTCCAAGGACCATGAAAAATGTTGTAGCCCCTGGACCCATTCGAAATAGCTGACCGTCACACCCCCAGCATTGGCAAGTATATCTGGAATCACCATGATGCCCTTCTCCGATAATATTCGGTCAGCCGCAGGAGAGGTGGGCCCATTTGCTCCTTCCGCCACGATGATCGCCTTGATGTTATCGGCATTCTTGTCGGTGATGCTGTTCTCAAGAGCGGCGGGAACCAAGATGTCGCACTCCATTTCCAACAACTCCTCGTTGGAGACGCAGACCGCCTTGGGATATTCCATCACTGTACCTGTTCGGCGCTTGTGTTCGTAGACCTTTCTTGGATCCAGACCGTGTTTGTTCATTATCCCACCGGTAGAATCACTTACTGCGATCACATCACACCCCGCCTCCTCATTTAAAAGACGAGCTGCATGCCATCCTACATTCCCATAGCCTTGTATTGCCACCTTGGCTCCCTTTAGCTTGAGACCCTTCACTCTGGCGGCTTCCTCCACGGCATCCATGAGACCCCTAGAGGTGGCCTCCTCCCTTCCCAAAGACCCGCCAATCTCAATGGGCTTCCCAGTAACTACCTCTGGTATGGAATATCCATGCTTCATGCTGTAAGTGTCCATTATCCAAGCCATGATCTGGGGATCAGTATACATGTCTGGCGCAGGAATGTCCACCTTCGGTCCTATCATGTGAGATATTTCCTCCGTGAATCTCCTAGTTACCCGCTCGAGTTCATTCTTACTATATTGCTTGACATCGATTTTGACTCCGCCTTTTGCGCCACCATAGGGGAGGTTGACCACAGCACATTTCCATGTCATGAGCATTGAAAGAGCCCTGATCTCATTGATCCCGACATGAGGATGGTACCTTATCCCCCCCTTGGTTGGTCCTCTTGCCAGGTTGTGCTGAACACGGTAACCGGTGAGTACCTCAATCCTTCCGCTATCCATCTTCACAGGGAAATTGACAGTGAGCTCCTTCGCTGGCTTCTTAAGAATTTCGATGATTCCCTTGTCAATGCCAAGATGGGCTCCTACCTTTTCCACTTGGGCCTTTACAACCTCATATGGATTATCATATGGCATTAAATACCTCCATTAGTCCCCTTTTCAGGTCGCAAGTATTTATTGAACCATTTGGTATATATTCTCTGCAGAAAAAGTGCAGGAATAATAGATATCAGTCACGGTAGTTGAAGGTGTGTTCATGATCAACGGCAAGGTTATCGATATTCTTGAGGAGATAGCCGATCTTCTAGATGCCAGAAAGGACAATGTCTTCAAGATCAGGTCCTATCGACTTGCTGCGAAGAACATCGCGACGCTCGATCGTGATCTAAGGGACTACTACCAAGAGGGGAGACTCCAGGATATCCCTGGAGTGGGAAAGGCTATCGCAGAGAAGATCACTGAGATAATCCAGACAGGAGATCTCGCATACCTGAGGAGACTGCGGGAGGAGATCCGAGGAACCCAGGAAAACCTGATAAGGCTTCCCTGCAGCGATGAATAAGAATCGGAGAATCTCGATCGGTTTGATTTGTGGAATAGAAGAGGGGATCCAGTATGGGAGTGGAGAATGTAGCTGATGACATAAGAAGCATGAAGATCAGGGGAGCAGGAAGGATTGCCAGACAGGCGGCAGAGGCATTAATGAACCTGGTGGATGGATACGAAGGGGATGGTCTAGATGATCTCAAGAATGAATTGGAGAAGGGGCGGGAGACACTTCTTAGCTCCAGGCCTACTGCAGTATCACTCTGGAACGGAGTACAGGCTGTCCTGAAGGGCTATCGCAAAGCATCAACCTTGGACGATCTCAAGGATCTGGTCAAGGAGAATGGTGAGCTGTTCATCGAGAGGTCAAATCGAGCGACCGAGGTGATCGGGGAGATGGGGGCAAGGAGATTGAATGATGGTGACAGGATACTGACGCACTGCAACAGCTCTGTCGCCTTAAGTGTCATTAAGACCGCCTTTAGAGAGGGAAAGAACATCGAGGTCTTCGCAACTGAGTCCAGACCCTGGAGACAGGGACTGATAACCGTAAGAGAACTATCCGAAGAAGGAGTTCCGGTAACCCTGATAGTTGACTCTGCCGTCAGGTGGATAATGAAGGATATTGATATAGTTCTGGTGGGAGCGGACACCATATCTTCCAACGGAGCGGTCATAAACAAGATAGGGACTTCCCAGATCGCCCTTGTCGCCCACGAAGCAAGAGTACCGTTCGTTGTGTGTGCGGAGACCTACAAATTCTCTCCCATGACTCTGACCGGGAAACCTGTCGAGATTGAGGAGAGGGGATCCGAGGAGGTGGCGAGGCCAGGCGAACTGCCGGATACGGTCAAGGTGCTCAATCCAGTATTCGATGCCACCCCTCCCGAGTACATTGACTATATCATCACGGAAATCGGGCTCATACCTCCCAGCGCCTCATACGAGGTCATAGTTAGAATGCTTGGTCACGAGTTCCTGTTTGAGAACGAGGATTGGTAAAAGGAGGGTTAGAATGGAATATTCAGATAAATATCTCCATCTGGGAGAGAAGGTGGATGTTGACGATAACGTCATCTGTGTGTACCGAATCAGCAGCGAACTGCCTATGGAAACGGCAGCTGCGGCTATTGCCACTGAGCAGTCCACGGGAACCTGGACAGGACTGACCACACTCAGCGAAGATATATTCGATAGATTGAGCGGCAAGGTTATCGACATCCAGAAAGACAAGGCCACGATCGCATTTCCCTCTGAGGATTTCAGTCTGGAGGTGGGGGGAATTCCCCAAATCCTCAGCGTGATCGCCGGAAACCTCTTTGGTCTGGATTCTCTAAAGGGCGTGAGGCTTGAAGACGTTGAGTTTCCTATGAGCATGATCAGGGAATTCAGAGGTCCAAGATTCGGGATTGAGGGGATGCGCTCCCTGCTGGACAGACCTGAGAAGCCTCTTGTGGGGACCATCGTGAAGCCCAAGATAGGGCTATCGCCGTCGAAGACCGCGGACTACGTATACGAGGCAGGAATGGGCGGTTTGACGAACGGGAAGGATGATGAGACCTTGGTCGACCAGGACTTCTGTCCCATGGAGGAGAGGGTGGTTTCCATCGCCGAGGCCATTGATCGTGTTCGAGAAGAGACCGGGCATAAGATGATGCACGCGATCAACGTGTCCACGAGAGGAGACCGTATCGTTGAGGTTGCCGAGTGGGCACAGGATCTGGGAGCTACAGAGCTCATGGTGGATGTGCTCACCTGCGGCTTCGCCGCCGTGCAAGCCCTCTCCGAGGATGCCTCAATCAGGCTGCCCATACATGTCCATCGGACAATGCACGGGGCGATAACTCGAAACCCGGAGCACGGCGTATCGATGAGGGTCTTCACCAGGCTGGTAAGGATGTGCGGGGGCGATGCGCTTCACATTGGAACATTTGGCGTGGGTAAGATGAAGGGGGATCCAGAGGAGGACCTCCACAATAAAAGAGCTTGTGTTGAGGAGATGGGTACCCTGAAACCGGTCATGCCAGTTTGTTCCGGTGGGCTTCATCCAGGGATGGTACCCTCTCTGGTCAAGATAGGAGGGAGAGATATTCAGATCCAAGCTGGAGGGGGTGTGGCTGGCCACCCACTTGGTGTGAGAGGTGGAGCAAGGGCCATGGCCCAGGCAGTGGACGCGGCGGTCATGGAGGAAGACCTAGAGGACTACGCCAAGGACCACGAGGAATTGAGGATGGCCATTGACAGGTGGGGTCTAGAGTGAAACTGAAGGCGAAATATATTGACATGGACGCCGGTGAGTACACGGCAGTAATGCATGATGAGGACTGCATGGAGATCGGGGTGAGGGAGCAAGACAGGGTCAAGGTGAAGCACGAGAGAAAGGAGATCACTGCCATTCTCCAGACCACAGACACAATGTTGGCACAGGGTGAGATCGGACTGCTTGGGAAAGCGTTTAAAAGTATGGGAATAGAACCATCGGAAGAAGTGGAGGTCATATATACTCCAAAGCCAGAATCGGTGAGCTTCATCAAGAAGAAAATGAGGGGGGAGGAGCTCTCATCGGAGGAAATACACATCCTAGTGCAGGACATCACCAATAGAAATCTGTCCCCGGTGGAGATGTCCGCCTATGTCACCGCCCTCTACATCAACGGAATGAACATCAGTGAGACCGCGAACCTCACCGAGGCCATGGTGGACAGCGGCGAAACCATCGAATTCGATCATCCGGTTTTCGACTTCCACAGTGTTGGTGGATGCCCAGGGAACAAGGTAACCCTCCTGATAGTGCCCATAGTGGCAGCAGCGGGACTTATGATCCCGAAGACCTCCTCGAGGGCGATCAGTAGCGCTGCAGGTACGGCAGACGTTGTTGAGGTTTTCGCCAAGGTCTCGTTCGACTCGAGCCAGCTCAAGAACATTGCCGAGAAAGTGGGGGGAACACTGGCTTGGGGGGGCTCCATGAACCTTGCCCCGGCTGACGACCTCATCATCAAAGTCGAATATCCCCTTGGAATCGATCCGCACGCCCAGCTCCTGGCCTCGGTCATGTCCAAGAAGAAGGCTGTTGGTTCGCAGTTTCTGGTGGTGGATATACCCATGGGCGATGGCACCAAGGTCAAGGACATGGACGCAGCCAGGTCGTATTCAAGGGACTTCATTGACCTGGGCGAAAGGCTCGGGATAAAGGTGGAGTGCGCGATCACGTACGGAGGCCAGCCGGTCGGAAGGGCTGTTGGACCCGCGCTGGAGGCGAGGGAGGCCATCTCCGTGCTCGAGGGGGCTGACCACCCACGATCGGTGATCGAGAAGGCCTGCGGACTGGCAGGGATGCTCCTGGAGATGGGTGGAATACCCAGAGGGGAAGAGAGAGCCCATGAGATCCTGGAGTCTGGAGAAGCCTTGAAGAAATTCAGAGAGATCGTGGAAGCTCAGGGTGGTTCTCCCGACATTGGCTCTGAGGATATCGTGGTCGGCACCCATACCCATGATATCTTTGCATCGAGCTGTGGGTACATCAACAGCATAGACAACCAGGTCATCGTGAAGATTGCAAGAGCGGCTGGAGCACCTAAGGACAAGGGCGCTGGCCTTGTTCTCACGAAGAAGAAGGGGGACAGTGTCGAGAAGGGTGAAGTTCTCCTGACCATCTACGCAGAGAACGAGGCGAAGCTCCATAGAGCAATTGGAAAATCTCGTGAAAAGGATCCGGTGGTCATCGAGGGGATGCTACTAAAGAAGATTCCCTCCTTCGAGAGGATCTAGAGCTGCGAATCAATCGCTTCACGCAGGGTAATGACGCCCTTGGCCACGGTTCTCGCAAGCTCCGAAGATATCGTGATCCGTCCACCGCTTTCGATGCGACTCAATCGCTGAATCTCACGTATCTCGCCATCTGTAGGGCAAACAGTTGGGCGCTCCATCACCTGATGACCCGAGGTCTGAGCGATTATCATGGCTGCCTCGACATCGGGCAATCCCACCTTGGTGGTAGTGGATGTTTCGTCCACTATCTCGATCTTGTCAACGATATCCCATATAGCGCAAATGGTACGATTCCGATTGGTGGGATCGCCATGCCCGATTCGTACCATAAGTTTGGAAAATCCGATGTAGGAGATTATGTCAGAGATCTCATCCGATACCTTCTCTGGAGATTGAATCATCTTCTTGAGAACGAGTCTACCATCGGCGATTACTGCCATCCCAGGTCGGGGCCCTGGATCGATTCCCACAATAGCCAGATCGAACTTCTCCCCTCCTTTGAGGATACTCAATGCAAGATTAACAGCATGCTGAGGATCCTTGGAAGCAACTACCTTGGGGAAATTCACCAGATTCTTCTCCCTCTTGGAGGTGATGATCACCCCGACCGAGATAGGTACTGCATCATCGAATCCGAGTGAGATGAACGACTCACTGATCCTTTTCAAGATCTGGACGATCTCATAGAAGAAGTTGAAATCCTCAGTCATGACCCCAATTATCTTCATTCGGATGTAAGGGGCCGTAAGATGACTTAATTATTGCCATCTTTAGTTCCGGCCCGATCGGCCTCAGGGGAGAGCTTTCGCCCGAGCATTGCATACCCCACAGCACTCACCAGTCCAATGGTCGAGATCGCCCCCCATAGTATGATCGGTTCTGCAATGCTATCCAACAGAAGTCCACCAACTGCTGGCCCCAATGACCAACCGGTCGCGGTGAAGAAGCTGAACACCCCCATGTATCTGCCACGCTCTTTCTCTGGAGAAAGATTGGCCACCATGTTCATCGAGGTGGGCGAGACTACCAACTCTCCCAGGGTTATGATGATCATGCAGATGGCCAGGAGCATGAAACCTCCGGCCAAGCCAGCGATGAAGTAACCAACTACGTAAAGCAAGGAGCCAAGGATGAGTGCGCGTGTCATCTTCCGCGTTGACAGAAGCCTGGCTATCGGGATCTGTAATATGGCGACCATCGCCCCGTTGATCGAGTACAGGTATCCTATCTGAGTCTCCACGAGGCCTACCGTGCTCTTGGCAAACACCGAGTATGTGGATGACATCTGGGATATCAGGATCCAAAGGATGAATGAAGTGATGCAGAAATACAGGAAGGTCCTGTCGCTCCTGACGGAGGTTATGTCCTTCAGGCTGAATCCGGTGGTGGGCTTTTTCACGTGCATCGATTCGGATACCCAAAAGAGTATCATGACGAAGGATGCGGAGCTGCAGATTGCCGTGAGCATGAATAGTGACGAGTAGGAATAGGCTGCAAGGAATCCACCGATCATGGGGCCCAGAGCCCAGCCGATGTTTACCCCCACTCTCAGAAGTCCATAGGCTTCAAGGCGCCTACCGGGTTGGACAAGATCGGCGATCATCGCATTTGCAGAGGGTTCGAAGAGTGACCCAAAGAACCAGCTGATTATGACCAGGAAGGAGATTATGATGAATCCGTGACCCGCGGCCACTGACAAGGCCACTAAGAAGAAGGCAAGAGCCCTCATCCCAACGGAGAACAGCATTACGCGGCGTCGGCCAAGTCTATCGGATAGCTCTCCACCTACGATGGAACCCAGGGCGGCCATCAAGGCGCCAACGAGGTAGACGGTTCCAACGATGGACATTGGGACGCCCAGGCCATCATGGAGATATATGGCGAGAAAGGGCATCACCACTGAGAACCCGATAGCTACGATCAGGTCCGAGGTGAACAGTATCCAGATTCGCCTGTCATACTCCCTGTATTGATCGACCGCGCCCAGTATGCTCACTAGGCATCCCCCCTCGCCTAACCTTGAAGGCAGAGGTTCATTGACACTTTGGATATAAACCTAATGCCAAAGCTTGAAACGGTCAAAGAAGCTCTTTTCGTGGGGCTCTATCTCTGCAAACTTCTCAAGAAGTTCCTTCTGCTCCTTATTGAGCTTGGTAGGCACCTTGATCTTGATGCGAACGAACTGGTCCCCCTTTCCCCGACCGTTGGGCTTGGGCATTCCACTTCCTTTCAGTCGGAAAACAGTGTCGCTCTGGGATCCCGGTGGCACCTTCAACTTGACCTTGCCCCCTACCATGGGGACCTCCTCTTCAGCCCCTAATGCTGCATCGGTGAAGCAAATTGGCCAGTCGATGAATATGTTGGGGCCGTCCCTCTTGAATAACTCGTGCTCTTTCACATGGACGACGACAAAGAGATCACCGGGCGGTCCACCGTTCCTTCCGGGGTTTCCAGCCCCTGGAATGCGCAGTCTCGTACCGTTATCCACCCCAGGAGGTATCTCGATCTTCAATGTGGACGTCTTTCTGATCTGACCTCGCCCATCGCACTTCGAGCATTCCTTCTCTGCGATCACGCCCCTTCCATTGCACTTGGGGCATGCTTGGATCGAGACAAATTGAGAATATCCTCGGCGTTGGGCGGTTGACACCTGTCCCTTACCACCGCAGGTGGGGCACGTAATGGTGTTGCCCCCACGGGCTCCAGTGCCCTTACAGTCCTCACAGTTCACCCAAGTCGGAATTTTCGCCTCCTGGCTAAAGCCCTTGGCGGCGTCCTCCAGACTGATCTCTATGTCGTATCGAAGGGACTCTCCCTTTCTGGGGCGGTTACCCTGAGAAGCAGCTCCTCCAAGACCTCCGAAGAACATGTCGAAGATGCTGTTGCCGAACCCGAACCCCAGATCGCCGAAAATGTCCCTTATATCCCCATAATGGGTGAAGTCTCCCCAGTCAAAATCGCCACCACTGAACTGACCTGAAACGCCTGCATGACCATAGGTGTCGTAGAGCTTTCGCTTCTCGTCGTCGACCAGGACCTCGTATGCTTCGGACATCTCCTTGAACTTTTCCTCAGCGTCCTTGCGGTCCTCCTTTGTCACATCTGGGTGGTACTGCCTCGCTAGACGTCGATAGGATTTTTTGATCTCGTCGTTCGAGGCGCCACGCTCGACGCCCAGCACCTCATAGTAGTCCTTCTTGGCCATGCAAACTCAGCCTATTCCTCATCAACGATCTTGTAATCAGCATCAACGTAATCGCCCTCTTGCTCTCCTGAGGGCTCATCAGCCTGGGCCTGTTGCTGTGCCTGGGCCTGCTCTTGACTGATCTGCTGATAAATCCTCGAGGATATCTGATACATCTCTTTGCTAAGGGCTTCTGTCTTCTCCTTAATCTTCGAGATCTCTCCCTCCTCAAGGGCCTGGCGGAGTTCCTCGATTCCCTTCTGCATCATCTCCCTCTCTGCTGCTGTGACCTTGTCGCCGAGCTCCTCCAGCGTTTTCTCCGTTGAGTAGATAAGCGAGTCTGCTTGGTTTACAGCCTCGGCCTTCTCGCGGCGATTCTTGTCCTCATCGGCGAACTGCTCCGCCTCCTTGACAGCGTGGTTGATCTCGTCTTGGGATAGCTTCGTGCTCGCGGTTATCGTGATGCTCTGTTGCTTCCCCGTACCCAGATCCTTGGCAGATACATTCAGGATACCGTCGGCATCGATGTCGAACGTGACCTCGATCTGTGGGATTCCCCTCGGCGCGGACGGTATGCCCATTAGCTGAAATTTGCCCAATGATGTGTTGCCAACAGCCATTTCCCTCTCGCCCTGAAGCACGTGAATCTCAACGGTGGTCTGGTTATCAGCAGCGGTGGAGAATATCTGGCTCTTCCTTGTGGGGATGGTCGTGTTCCTTTCGATGAGCCTGGTGGCGATTCCTCCCAGGGTCTCGATGCTGAGGGAGAGAGGGGTCACATCCAGCAGGAGGACATCCTTGACCTCCCCGGCGAGAACCGCACCCTGAATGGCTGCTCCCATAGCCACGCATTCCATAGGATCGATCCCCCTCTGGATCTTCTTGCCTATGGTAGTTTCTAGGAACTTCTGGACGAGGGGCATCCTAGTCGGTCCTCCGACCATGATGATCTTGTCTATCTTGTCCGCACCGAAGCTGGAGTCCCTCAAGGCCTGGTCTATTGGGCCCTTGCATTTCCTGATCACAGGGTCCACTAACTCCTCCAACTTCGCCCTTGTGATGTTCATGGAAAGATGTCTGGGACCTGTCTGATCTGCGGTTATGAAAGGAAGGTTGATCTCTGTAGTCTGGGTGGTTGAAAGCTCGATCTTTGCTTTCTCACATGCCTCACGCACCCTCCACATGGCCATCTTATCATTCCTTAGGTCAATGCCCGACTCATTCTTGAACTCCTTCATGACGAAATCCATGAGCAGTTCATCCATGTCGGTACCGCCTAGCTGGGTGTCCCCGCTTGTGGATACGACCTCGAAAACACCCTCTGAGAACTCCATGATGGTAACGTCCAGGGTTCCGCCTCCAAAGTCAAAAACCATTATCTTCTGCTCTTCTTCGGTCTTGTCAATTCCATATGCAAGAGCGGCAGCTGTTGGTTCGTTGATGATCCTTACGACTTCCAACCCCGCAATAGCTCCCGCATCCTTTGTGGCCTGCCTCTGATTGTCGTTGAAGTAGGCGGGAACGGTGATTACAGCTTTTTGTATACTCTCGCCTAGGTACGCCTCGGCGTCCCTTTTTATCTTCTGAAGAATGAAAGCGGAGATCTGCTGTGGCGTGTACTGCTTGCCGAAAATCTCAGCCTTGTAATCAGTACCCATCTTCCGCTTGATGGCTTTAATGGTGCTCTCTGGATTGGTGACCGCCTGCCTTCGAGCGGGCTCTCCGACCAGGAGCTCTTTTTCCTTCGTGAACGCAACATACGAGGGGAAGGCCTTCCCCCCAATACTGGTACCCTCCGCGCTGGGAATGATGGTGGACCTCCCACCTTCCATGATCGCAGCCGCAGAGTTGCTTGTTCCCAGGTCTATGCCTATGATCCGAGACATATTATTCACCCTCTTTCTGCTTTCCAACCATTACCTTGGCATAACGAATAACCTTGTCTCCAAGGAAATAACCTTTCTGATAAACCTCCAAGATCTTTCCCTCTTCGCCTTCTCCCACGCAGAGCGCCTCGTGAAGGTCTGGATTGAACTGCCCATCGGCTGGTGCCTCCCTGAGGCCGTAACCTTTGAGAAGGGATTTGACATTGGAGTGTATCTGCCTTACACCCTCCATGCCCTTGTCCGAATCGGAAATGGCCAGGGCACGTTCGAAATCATCGATTATCAGGAGCAGCTCGGAGATGAGCTTTTCGTTGGCAGTCTCCGTTATCCTCTCTATCTCCCTCTGCTGCCGCTTCTTGTAATTGTCGAAGTCCGCCTGTATCCTCTTCGCAGAATTGAGGTAGTTCTTGGAAAAAGCCCTCTCCTCCATGAGCTGATCCTTGAGATCCTCGAGCTCCTGTTTCAGCGATTCTACTTCTTCGGTCTCCACTGAGTCTTCGGGAGATGCCTCCTCAGAGGCTGCCTCATCAAGCTCCTTTTCCATCGCGGCATCACCATGAGATGTAGGGATTGGGATATAGAAAAATGTTAAGTGGTTTGGGGGATGACCCCCCATTTCAAGTTTAATCCTCGAACGCCTCGTCAGGCATACCGCCGGGCATACCGCCGGGCATACCGCCGGGTCCGCCTCTTGAAGCGATCACGTCATCGATCCTGAGGATCATGACAGCTGCATCCGTGGCAGAGTTGATGGCCTGCTTGCCCACGCGGAAGGGCTCGAGAACATTCTCCTTGTACATGTCCACGACCTTTCCGTTGTAGACATTTACACCAGCATGCTTCTTGCCCGCCTTATGAGCCTTCCTCATCTCGATGAGTATATCGATTGGGTCAAGTCCGGCGTTCTCGGCGAGCGCGGTGGGAATAACCTCCATCGCGCTGGCGAAGGCGTCGATGGCTATCTGCTCCCTTCCGCCAATAGAGGCTGCATACTCCCTGAGCTTCATGGCCAACTCCACTGCAGTGGAGCCACCGCCGGTGACCATCTTACCATCCTCGATGGCAACTGCCACTACACTCATGGCATCCTCGAGAGAACGACCGATCTCCTCGACTACATGCAGGGTCCCGCCCCTTATCAGAATGGAAACTGCCTTGGGATTCTTGCAGCCGGTCACGAAGGTGAGTTCGTCCTCCTGGACCTTTCTCATCTCGACCAATGCGGCCTCACCGAGATCTGCTTTCTCGAGCTCGTCGATCTTGTTGGTGATGTTTGCGCCAGTAGCCTTGGACAGTTTCTCTATGTCGCTCTTCTTTACGCGCCTGAGAGCCAGTATGCCTTCCTTGGCGAGGAAGTGCTGAGCCAGGTCGTCAATGCCTTTCTGGCACATGACCACGTTGGCGCCCACTGACTTAATCTTGTCCACCATCTTGCGCAGCATCCTCTCTTCCTCGTCGAGGAACGCCTGAAGCTGAGTGGGGTCCGTGATCTCGATCTTCGCATCGATCTCGGTCTTCTTTATCTCAAGAGGTGCGTCGATGAGAGCGATCTTGGCCTTCTTGATCTTCTTGGGCATCTGGGGATTCACGGGTTCTTTGTCGATTATAATGCCCTCGATCATCTCGGTGTCCTCCATGGACCCGCCCTGCTTCTTCACAATCTGAACATTGTCGATGTCCACGACATAGCCGCCGTCCTTCTTCTCCGCTACAGCAGAAACCGCATCCACAGAGAGTTCAGCAAAGAGCTCTCTGGAACCCGACACAGCCTTGCTGATCATCGCGGTCATGGCTATCTTCTTCAAAGTTTCCTTGTCGTCGACACCAGTATCGATGGCGAGACCCTCGAGGACTTCGATAGCCTTCTTGGCCGCCATCCTGTATCCACCAGTGATGATCGTCGGGTGCACGTTGGCTTCGATTAGATCGACCGACTTCTTGAGAAGCTCTCCCGCAATCACTACAGCCGTGGTGGTCCCATCACCGCACTCTTCGTCCTGGGTCTTAGCAACCTCGACAAGCATCTTTGCGGCGGGGTGCTCCACATCAATCTCCTTAAGGATAGTCACGCCATCGTTTGTGATGACAACATCACCCATGGAATCAACGAGCATCTTGTCCATGCCCCTTGGACCCAGGGCGCTCCTGACCGAGTCGGCTATGGTCCGAGCTGCCATGATGTTGTTATATTGAGCGTCCTTGCCCTTATCTCGCCTGGTACCCTCCTTCAGGATAAGTATGGGGGTATTACCGTATCCCATGTCATTGCCTCCTATCAAATCAGATATGTATGACCACTAGCAGAGCTAGCGGGAAAACGAAATGTTTGTTCTTCTATATAAAATTAGAGGTTGGTAAGACGCGCATCCACCAATATGGGGAGCATGCGTAATCTTGCACAATATCATATTCCTATTTTAATATTATTTTCTACTCGTGAAGGGTAAATCTGCATCCAGTATCATTTGCATGAATCGTCACATCTCCAAAGAAAACATGATAGAAATGTCCTTCAGCCACAAAACCGTTATATTCCGATTCAGGGATTATGTTGATGCATGAGCAAGACATTGAAAACCTGCAACCTCTGCAATCAGGTCGAAGGCGACGTGGTACATGGCAAGAAGATTGTCATTGAAGAATATGGAGTCTGTTCGATCTGCAAGAATGAACTTAAGGAGCTTGAAGAGGTCTATATTAAAGATTACGAGGAACGAACTGGGAATGCAGTGGAGAGAGTAGTGCCCTGGCCAGCTTTCGACGGATTTAGCTGGCCACCCTACCCCGATGTCATCGTTTCGGGATGGGAATTCCAGAAGCACGAGTTCGGGCTTGCTATTACGGAGAATCTCCTGCTTGCTGGCCGGAGATCCATCGAGAGCTATGAGCGACAGGCATTCGATAGAATGCAGGAAATCCAGATGGCAATCGAGACCACCGATGACTACAGGGAGAAGATAGAGCTCAGAAGAGATTTGAGAAGCTGGCAAAAGAAGCTCGAAAACATCGAGAAACTCATGAGGATGGGGGAACGCCGACTTCCTATGATATCCTTGGAACTCGTCACCGAAATGGAAGGCGAGTTCTCTGATGATTGGATCAAAGTCAAATTCACTTGTAGGAGGATCAAATCAACCTTCTTCAACAAGAAGAGGGAGGTTCGGAGCAAGGACTTCTTCAAATTCTCGAGATTATACGAAGATGCCTTCGATTGCATGGCAGATAAGGTCAGGAAGAGTGGCGGAAAGGTCATCGTCTCTGGTAAAAGATGAGTCAGAAGTAGTACCAGATATTGCCATATTCGCTGACGTCCTCTCCAATCGCTTCCAAACGGTCGAGATAATCCAGGATGGGGATGTCCTTGAAGATGAAGGTTTCAGCCTGATGGATGTTCTTTTCCCAGGGATGGAACTCATAGAATCTTTCTCCAAGGAGGGAGAGCATTATATATTTGTGGTGCTGGCAGGATCTGAGGGGGTTCTTACCAATGGCTGGTATGTTGAATACGGGTTCGTCGGTCCTCACGATGCCGGGAAGTACCCTCGCTTCCTCTTTCCTCTCCTGGAGAATCCTTGCGATGGGCACTCGGTAGTATCTAGTCTCTTCCTTGCCCTTCGTATTGAAACTGTAGTATGGATCCACCCCTATGCGTTTAAGGGCCAACCTAAGCGCGGCGGTCTCGAATCTTCTGCTGTTCTCGAAAGTGAATACCTGCTGGTTATACGCACCCATCCCCACTCTTCTGATCCTCTGTATTGCCTTCATTGACTCGGGGGTTACCTCATATGAGTGCTCATAATGAGTGACAAGACAAACCTCTCTTTCAGGGGCAATGTGGTACTTGGCCAGAACATCAACGAAAGCGTCATTGATCCTCATGGGCAGAACGACTGGAACCCTAGTCCCGAGCCTTATCCTCTCCACATGCTCTATCTCAGATAGGCGAGATAGTATCCTGTCAAGCACCTGATCTCCCATAAGACCCGGATCTCCCCCAGTCACCAGGACTTCGGTCACCGTGGGATGCTCCTGAAACCACGAGATCGCCAACTCCAAATCTCTCTTGGACGCCATGGAAGTCGGGCAAAGAACCTCGTCTATCTCCCAATTCCTCTGACAGTAAACGCAGATCTGGGCACAGGTGTTGTAGGGCTTCATTATGGCTATCATGGGATATCGTCTTGTTACTAGAGGGACCGGGGATGTATCATGTTCCCGCATGAAATCGAGTGCATACTCCCTGTCGTCTCTGTGCTCCACCATGGTCGTGATATAATCCAGAGGAGGGATCACCTGCGCCCTGATCGCATGATCGTTTCTCCGAGATGGTTCGCGGTCCATGAGCGATACGTAATATGGGGTGATTCCAAAGGGTATGTGATTCTCATTTGCGATGTTCACCGCCTTCTTCTCTTCCTGAGTGAGCTCGATGAGGTCCTGAAGAGGATCGATTCCCCTGATTACATTCCTAATTTGCCACTTGTAATCGTTCCAGTCTTCTATGGTTCCGCCAAGATAATCAAGAATTCTATCCCTGTTCTCTTCCCTAAGAACCCTTACATCCGCATCCAGCCCCGTGGGATACGAGCGAATTCTATCCCAGCAGCGACCCGCAAAATCATCAAGGAAGTCTGATCTGAGGAAAGCGGCCTTTTTACCCTCGAGCCTTAGGAAGTCGAGGGATTCTCCCGAGTAGATTCCCGAAAGGCCAAGGGACCCCTCTAGCAACCTTTTCATCTCGATGAGAAATGCACCAGAAACCTGTTCTTCCCACTCCTTGGAATTTGAGGCTAGGCCATGGAGCACCTCGATGACGCTTGCACCGGTCATCTCCTCGTTCTTTGAGGAAAGGAATTGCTTGAGAACGTAGACGCAACTTAGCGCGTTGGTGCGCTCAAGATCATCCAGATCGCAATCCTTTGAGTGAAGCCAGAACTCCCTCTTGGTAAGAAGACCGTAGAGTCGATGCCTTGCATCCTCCAAGTCTTGTGAACCGAAGAGCACCCTTTTGAATTCAGGATCCGCTTCCCAAATGTCCTCCTTGGTTGCCCTGAACGTGGAGGCGGTGTTTGAGCTTGAGTGCTCTATTTGGTCAAACCCAGAGTCGATATTCTCGTCCATGTTCTGACCCCTCGAGTGAGAATCCAGCATTATACTGGGCGGAACATGCAAATCTATGGGGAAACTCCCGCGTTCAAGAAGAGGGCGGGAACCTCACCTTATGATAATGTATCCTTTCTCATTCATAACTATTAGGAATTTGATATATAACCATTTCCTATGAGCGTACTCGAAAAGACGTTGTCTTAGCATTTGGCAACTATAGACTTGTTTTTAATGTCGACTCCAGTCAACGAATGATTGAGAAATGTTATAAACAAAACCATTATCACTTCATTTGGACTATAGAGGTAGGTCGAGGGAAATGAGCTCACTTCAACAGGTACTTGCACTTATCTTCAAACGCAAAGGAAAGGGTGTCCTTTCGGAGAAAGAATTCGTCTTCTCCGCATCCATAGATTTCAGATGGTTCACACCGAAGGAGGCTCAGTTGCTCCTTGACTTGGGACTTAAGAACAAACTTGTGGAGAAGACCAACGGCTTCATCAAACCTACATTCGACTACAAGAAAATCGATGTTCCCCTAGACTTCAGACCAAGCAAGGATGTACTTTCTCAACCGGAGGCTATTGATCAGGAAAAGCCACTGTTTCCCCAAATCCTGGATGAGATCACGAGGTACTCGGGGATGAAGAGGAGAGATGTGGTAGCCCGGATCAACCACACCCAAGAGAGAGTGAATGTAGACATTGAGGTCGCCGCACTGGTCGTGGCCAGGGATATTGGCATGGATATAAAGGATCTAATCCAAGATGTAAGAGAGGAAATCATCTCTCGGTGACTACTTCTCGGTCCGAATGAAATCCCCCAAGGTCATTCCTTTTGAAGTTCCCTGCTTGAGCTCCGTCTTGAGGACGGGGACTTTCTCCTTCAATGTAATACCTAGTGTGCGCTCGAGCTTACTGATGAGGGCATCGTTGGGTTTAATATGCCCAGACTCCAGGTTGGTGATTACGCTCTTCTTCTCATTGATCTTGGCTGCAAGAGTTTCTTGCTTCCAATCGCGGGCCATCCTTGCTTCTCTGATCCTCTTGGAGTAGTCCACTGCGAGCTCGACCATCTCTTCCTGGCTGTAAACGTCCTTGGTTTTCATCCTGCGTTCTCTCTTCTCCAGCCTCTGAACGATATGAGTCTTTGGACCCGTCTCAGCCTTTGTTGTGGACTGACTCTCACCGAACTTGGCGCATTCGGGACATACCTTCAGCTCAGTCCCCTCTATAAGGGCCGTATTCAAACGCTGTGTTTCCTTACCGCAAAGCTCACACATCATGTCAGGTCAAATCACAATAACGAATCCGAAATTTAATGCTTCTGGGGTAACGACTTGGCTCCTAAGAGGAGGGCGAATACAAGAATAATGAAAAGATTGATCTATAGCCAGATAGCGAATTTAGTGTGGTGAAAACTGAAAATCATTATCGTTCGTGTTTCTTTCATAGGAATTTATTTAAATAAAGTAACTGCTTTTAGATTCCGAGGGAAGATGCTATCCACTGTCATTACTGCGGCAACGACTACAGCGACGACCAGCACGACTGCAGCTTCAAGTGCCATTTCAATGACAATCCCTATAGGGCTAGGAGTGGGTGGAGCAATAATAGCGATTTTCCTAATCATGCTCTTGGCTTCCAAGGAGCTTATCGGAGCTTCCCCAAAAGACTCCAGGTGGATCCGGACCTCCCTTAATGCACTCATCATACCGCTTATCGTTGTTTTCGCCCTTGACGTGATATTCAGAGTCATGGTCATCGTTTAATCGCATTTTCCATCATGGAACAGTATATATTATAGCGGAGTCCAATCTTACATAGGAAGAGATGTTAGGGCATCTGCCTCAAAATAGTGAGTGCGAAAGAGTCAAATATAACGCCGCTTCATAGAGGCGAAGAATGAGGTGACCTGGTGAAGGAGCCACATCTGGACGATTTCATAAGCGAGATGAGGGACAAAATCGAAGTCCTCGAGCGGAGAAATGGGGAGCTCCTTGAGGAGATCCGCAGAGTCGAGGGTGAGAAGCGTTACGTTGAAAGCGAATTGTTCAGGCTACAAAAGGACCTCAAGAGGATGAGAGCTGAGATGGAGCGCTTGAAATCTCCACCGCTTATTATTGGATCTGTCAAGGATGTTCTTCCCGACGGAAGAGTCATTGTCAAGAGTTCCACAGGTCCAGATTTCATTGTGAGCACCTCGGAATACGTACCGGCAGAGGATCTTGTTGTCGGTGCAAGGGTCTCACTCAACAAACAGACCCTTGCAGTCATGGGGGTTCTGCCTCCGTCCCTTGACCCCATCGTTGTGGGAGCGGAGATCATTGACAAACCGAAGGTCAACTACAAGGAAATAGGGGGCCTAGAGGACCAGATACTCGAGGTCAGAGAGGCCGTAGAAGATCCATTGCTCAAGCCTGATCTCTACAAGAAGGTGGGTATCGAGCCGCCCAAGGGCGTCCTATTGGTTGGCCCACCAGGTACAGGAAAGACTCTGTTGGCAAAAGCGGTCGCTCACCAGACAGAAGCGACCTTCATTCGCTTCGTTGGCTCAGAATTAGTCCAGAAGTACATCGGTGAGGGAGCAAGACTGGTCCGAGAGCTCTTCGAGCTCGCGAGGGAGAAGGCTCCTAGCATTGTATTCATCGACGAGCTTGACTCAATTGGGGCAAAGAGGCTTGAGGTCGCGACTTCGGGTGACCGAGAGGTCCAGAGAACATTGATGCAGTTGCTTTCAGAGCTGGATGGATTCAACCCTATTGGGGACGTTAAGATCATCGGAGCGACCAACAGGCCGGATATTCTGGACGAGGCGTTACTGCGTCCCGGTCGATTCGACAGGGTCATCACTATTCCAATTCCAGGCAATGAGGCCAGGGTTGAGATCTTTAGGATCCACACCAAGAACATGAACGTCGCTGATGACGTTGACGCTCAAGAACTGGCGATGAAGAGTGACGCCGCCACAGGAGCCGACATCAAGGCAATGTGCACCGAAGCGGGCATGTTCGCCATACGTGACGACCGCGATACTGTCACCATGTCAGACTTCGAGCGCGCCATTGCCAAAGTCCAACGGAGCGAGGAAATCAAGTGCATCGAATCAGGTGTCATGTTTGCCTGATCGCTTTTCTTCCCATTCCTTTTCCCAATCCTTCAGATCCTCCTCATCGGTTTCTATTACAAGTGAACCTATATACCCACAGCGCTTGCAATGGTACTTCTGGCCAGTGACCATGCCAGCCTCATAGTAAAGGTAGGGGGAGCCACACATAGGACAGACTTGAATTCTCCTTCCCATGGGATGTAATCCAACTCGTAGTAATTAAGCGGTAAGGGAGGTCACCGGAAAAGTACATGATCACTATCGATCAATGTCCGTTGACCAGTTGCCGATAGGAATCGGATGTAACCCAGGATAATAAATCATAACGCAATCGGCCTGGATGGGAGAATTTATTGGTCAGTTTTTTATTTGAGAGCCTGTTATCAATTGGCAATCAATATGGATGCTGATGCTAGTCTCAGCAGAATTGTTACCATATCGGCCGTGGAGGACTCGACCCTGAAGAGAACTCGGAAGATGTTGCCCCTGAGATCGATCCTGGAGATTAATGCTCTCTGTTCATATTACCTGATAGCAAGGAAAGGATTATAATTGGTAGAGGGGACAGCACTATTGGGGAGGACGTGGTGTCCTAATTTCCAATTCCACTCCGAACGGTTAGTGATTACCTTTTGAGACTCGGTGTACCATAAATAATCAAGGGAGAGGCGAAGGCATCACTCCAAGATGCTCCGGAGGAGCGCAATAGGAAGTTCTGGGTGGAGAAGGTAGTGATAGATATTGGTGGAACTCTGAACGACATTCTCTTGAGGCGGGGGTTTGTTGATGAGGTTGGTGAACTGATCCATCCATATCTGATTGATGGTTTTTCCCAAAACTCCCTCTTCAAGGCTCCTGACCTAGAATCAGAATAGATGATCTCTCCGCTACATCTTCAGAGAGTCAAGAGAAGGAAAGAAGGCCTGGCATGGATCGACTGGAGTTCGTCAAGGATTCATAGATCTCCCGACCAAATTATCTATCCCCTCCAGTCTTATCTCGGATAAAAGGTCAAGTATCCAGATCCTGACCTCCTCAGATTTCATCTGCAGATCTTCTAGACTGTTCACTAAGAAAAGATTGTCCAGCCTCTGCATAACGCTTCTTGGAAGCTCGTGCTGGAGGTACCGCACACCGAAATCATGGTGAGGTGCGTAGTACCTTATCCTGAGGAGGGCGACTAGGCTGTCCAAAAACACCCTCCTATAGGTCTCCAACGCGTCAATCAGGTTTCCCCTGAAGATCTCCTTCTCAAGGAAAGGACAGAACATAATGAACCTGTCTCTAATCGTTCCAACCCTTACTTCGAGGAGACGGGTCAATTCCAACCTATCGATATGGGGAAGTGTGAAATCCTTCCTAGTCAAGTAGATTTTCGCTCGCCCGTGGACCTCCACCTCAAGAAACTGCTCGGGGCTTCCCTCCTCGATCAAAGCTAGATCTAACAGGAGGAATTCTGAGGCTCCCTCCAGCTTGTAGAATGCTTGGCTCACCCCAGGCCAGGGAAGGCTGGTCAGAACGTATTTGACCTGTATGGGTGAGAGTGATTCCAGTGAAATCTCCACCTGCTTAAGAACCATGGCCGTTGTTCCCTTCTTGACCTTTACATAGAGGTCCAGGTCCGAGTACTCATCCAATCTGTCGAAGGCTGCAGAACCCCCTTCCCATAAGACAAGAACCTGTTCCAACGGTTCAAGTGAGGCCAATAGTCTTTCAATTATGGCTTCCCGAGAAATGGAGTCATGATTCAAGGTGACACCTTACCATGGGATGCTTTCCTTGGAAATATAGATTCCCTGATTTCCTCAATCTTTGGACAGGTCCTCTCCGCCCATGAAGGCTTGCTGGATGGTATTATAGATCTCCTCCATCCCTATGGACTCCTCAGAGGAAACCGGTGTCATCTCCCGATACATACCGACATTCTCCATGGCCCGGAAGAACTCCAGGTTGATCAAGGATTGAGATGAGAAGTCCCTCTCCACCAGACTGCTGTTGAGTGCCTCAGGAGAATTCGACCATTCCAAGATCATTTCTATCTCAGTATCGGAGAGCAGATCGACCTTGGAGAGAACATTTATTATGGGGATGGAGAACCGGAAATGGGTGAGGGCACATAACATCAGTGATGAGACGAAGCCATTAGGTGTTTTGCACAGATGGGGATCGGAAAGGAATACTAAGAAAGAATCCTGCCTGCCTAGTTGATCGATTATCAACTCGCTCGACTGGCGGAAGGTAAAGAGTTCCATCTGACCGGGCGTGTCCACTAGCACGTATTCTGTCTTGAATTCATCTATGGTCGGGGCCCATTCCATTATATTGAGTGCCATTAGGTCAGAGGAGACTATCTGTGCTCCGTTGGGGCCCAATCCATATTCATCCATGACCTCCGAGAGCCGTATCCAATCCCTGATATCCACTTCCGCTGGATATGGAACAATGTCCGCTCCAGGGTCAAGGTTGACTGAGATGCAGTCCAATCCTTGAAGGTTCATCCACTCTCTGAAAGCATTCACGAGTGTGCTCTTTCCACTTCCCGCCGTTCCGATAAAATAGATAAATCGCACGCGCTTCCTCCAGGAGGAGAGCGGGCCCGGAGGGATGTTCGGGCTTGTTTCCAAACCTTTCGAACCCTCGACCCATCGGTTAAGAGCCGATTGCTCTGCCTAGCTGAGCTACGGGCCCGGAGCGCCATATAATATTGTCCTAAATAAAGCTATCGAATATGTGGAGTCATGGAAGAGAAAAATTGACCTGGGAAAATCCTTAATTACGCTGGGGTCCAATGAGAATCCATGCGCCGACTAAGTGTCCGAAGCATCATGACCTCATCTGTGATATCTCTCAAAGAGAACGACAGCCTACACAGAGCTTCGATCATACTCGCCGTGAACGGCATTTCAGGCGCACCTGTCGTCGATGAGAGGGAGCAATTGCTAGGGATACTCAGCTCCATGGATATCCTGAGATTCATCAAGAGCTACAAGGACAAGATGCAGATCGACCAACCGGCCCTCCTACTGGCCGTCCCGCTGGATGATGACATCGAGGACGAGGGCCTAAAAAAGGCATACCGAGAGATATCAGAAACCAAGGTGGGTGAGATTATGACCAGGGATGTCCACTCGGTCAGTCCGGATGATAAACTGATTGATGCTCTTGATTTGATGTTGGACAAAGGAGTGAGAAGGTTGCCCGTCGTGGAGAAGGGGAGAGTGGTGGGTATCATTTCCAGAAAGGATATGGTTTGGGCGATCTACAGGGACAAGGCCTGAGGCAAACAGCTAACTTTTTCTAATTTGTGAGGAATACCGTCGTTAGGGATGCGCTTTTGGGTGCTAATGGTATAGAACTCCATGTACTGGCAAGCGGGAGTGATGGCAACTGTGCCGTGCTTCAAGCCGATGGTGTCTCGGTAATGATCGACGCCGGGCTCAGCGGAAGAGCCATATCGAGATTGGCCAGTGCGGCGGGTCTTGACCTCAAAGAAGTTACTGCCATTCTTATCACCCATGAACACGTAGACCATGTCAAGGGCGCTGGCGTGCTCTCGAGAAGGTTCGACATCCCACTCTATGCCAACCTTAGGACATTCAACGCTTCGAACATAGGGAAAGTCAGTAGTTGGGTGGAGTTTCAAACATTTTCCATGTTCAGGATAGGTGATCTTCAGATCAATCCATTACCAACCTCTCACCACGCGGTGAAACCCACCGCGTTCTCCTTCTCCTTCGATGGAAAGAAATGCCTGGTGGCCACCGATCTCGGAAAGGTTACACCCGAAATCCAGGTGGAGTTGGAGGAGTCTGGCCTCGCAATGTTGGAATCCAATCACGATATCGATATGCTGATGAACGGCTCCTATCCACAGTTCTTGAAAACCCTCATCAAAGGGGAAAGAGGTCACCTCTCTAACGACGATTGCGCAGAGGCCCTTTCCAAGGGTCATACTGATGGAAGGAAGGTATTTCTGGCACACATCAGTAAGAATAACAATCGTCCCGAGATAGCCAGGAGAACCGTGGCTGCGTCCCTGGGATGCTCGACGAACCGATTGCACTGCCTCGAAGAGGATGCTGAGGTCAAGTGCGTTACATATCCCTAGACATTATCAGCTTTAAAGCGTGAGCTGTCTAGAGGAGGTCATGACCTCCACTGCTTTTCCTCTGGAGACCAAAGCCCTAGCGATGACGGAGGGGAGCAACACAACATCCTCCCTAGAAAGAACATAATCCCGCTCCGGTCCAGCGAACGGGGGGATGTCCTCGAGTACCCTCACTAGAATCTGATCCTCGAGTACTGGCTCTGCAACGGTCGGTACCTCAACTTCTTCGAGATCTGCCTGAATGGTTTCTACCACCAGGATTTCCTGAGGCTGGTCGATCGTATCGTCGATCTGCACCTCAGTCTCCGGCTCTTCCTCCAAAACAGGATACTCGGGAGAGGGGGTCGGAATAGCTTTCTGGGTCGTCTGTTGGAAGAGTAGTGTATTCCTGTTAGAACTAAGCAGCTCGAGGGTATCTCCATACATGCCCCTCTCCTCCCGCGTAAGTTTCTCGGTTTCGACCTTGGCACCGCTAGAAGCCCTAAGGGCCATCAGAAGGATCTTCTCGGCCCTCATCTCGAAAATCTGGACAGCCTTCGAGCGCACCTTCTTCATGGTATCACTGATGCTAAGGGCTTTTAGGGAGAAAGGATCCTGGCACATTTCCGTCTCATTGTCCTTTCTGAGTTCATCAAGAAACCCCCTTACCGCCTGGTAGAAGTCACTTCTGATCTCGGTGAGGTCCTTTGATCGTCGCTCTCTCCTGTAAACCTCCGTCACGTCACGGAAGGTCAGTGGCTCGTGGGGTGGTCCCATCAATCTGATAGATTCGATTGGGGGTATTTGATAATTCGCAATGGACATTGGACATGAAGCTTCCGAATACAGGAAGGTAACGGGCGAAGGTAAGGTTTATCACATATCAGCGGTGTGTAAGAACGTGGACCCTGGAGTTGTGTTGAGAGAGGTCGATGGAGGAACAGAAATCGACGTTTCCGTCTCTCCTAACTCCTCTTATTCAGGGATCGAGGGAGTCGATCCCTGGAGGAAACGCCTAGTGGTCAGGGTGAAGGCGATGCCCAAGGATGGAAGGGCCAACAAGGAACTTTGTGATATCCTATCTAATGTATTTTCGGTTCCAGCGACGGTCATCAGGGGACAGACAAGCCGGACAAAGACGATCATGGTACCCTTGGACAGTGAAAGCGTTCTAGCGATAATTGAGGGAGCCATATGAGAGATTCGAAGGAGACCTTGAAGGATCTTGACCTACTGCTTCAGGAGCTTAGGGAGAGACCGAACAATTGCACCCTCCTAGTGGAGGGTAGGAAGGACAAGGCGGCCCTCTGGGTTCTTGGAGTCGAGGGAGATGTAATGTCCATCCAGAATGGAAAAAGAATTTTCCAAGTGGCCGAAGAGCTGGCAAGAGAAGGGCGAGAGGCAATAATACTAACGGACTGGGACAGAAAGGGCGGACAATTCTGCAGACTCCTGAAGCAAGCACTCAAAGCCTGTGGAGTTCCCCATGATGACACGAAGAGGGCAAAGCTAGCTAGACTTAGCAAGAAGGAGATAAAGGATGTGGAAAGCCTCCCCGCATTCATGTCAAGGCTAGTGTCTGAAACCCACAAGACACGCTGATCTCGACTAGTGATATCCATATAAATCAGCAGCTCCAATGTACTGATGAAGGAGATAAGGCGCAGATACTCTGCAAGAAGGAGAATATGGGTCTGGATTTTGATATCTCAGGAAGGATTGATGTGGAGGGCAAGAAAAAGAGCGCCGAGGAGAAGGCGAAGGAGGCCATAGCCAAAGCTAAGAAGATGGCGGAGGAATCGCACTGTCAGCAGTGCGACGCTATAATGTGCAGCCTCAAATCGGATGACGAGGAATGATTGAGTTCCAGTTCATTCGACACCGTACTTCTTGAGCAGATTCTCCGGGAGATGCACGCCAAGTCCAGGTGTCTCCGGGAGCTTGATATTACCCTCGCTGTCGATCTTCAATGGGTACTTCAAGAGTGCCTCGAACAATGGATATGGTGTGACATCCACCTCCAGCAGTTGGCAGTTGGGGGTGCACGCCATGACATGGATTGTGGCGGCGAGACCGACGCCCGTGGTGTAAGAGTGCGGGGAAACGGCGATATCGAACGCCTCTGCCAGCGCACATATCTTCTTGGTCTCGGTGATCCCACCGCAGCGCATGATGTCTGGCATCGCGTAGTCAACTCCATTCTTCAGAAAGAGCTCCTTGAACCCCCATTTGGTATACTCGTTCTCCCCTGTTGCGATAGGGATCTCAAGCTTTGACTTGAGCCATGCATATCCATCGACGTCGTATGGTGAAAGAGGCTCCTCGTACCAGAAGACGCCGTGCTTCTCCAGCATTCTGCCCAACTTCAGACCATCTATCCGGTCGTACCCGCAATTCATGTCCACCATTAGACCCGCATCTCCAATTGCATCCTTCATTGCCACGACTCGTTCCTCATCCGCTTCTAGACCGTTTCCAAGGTGGGTCTTCACCATCTGGAACCCCTGCTTCAAGTGTTTCTTCGCGGACCTGGCCATTTTCTCGGGTGTGTCCCAGAAAAGATCGCTAGCATATGCCTTGATCTTTCCTTCGCCCTTGGCGTCCCCGCCCATTAGCTTGTACACTGGAGCATCATAGAACTTGCCCGCGAGGTCCCAAAGTGCCATGTCGACGCCGCTGGCTGCGGATACCCCCTGACCCTT
The DNA here is from genome assembly GCA_013415695.1 of Methanomassiliicoccales archaeon. NCBI lineage: Archaea > Methanobacteriati > Thermoplasmatota > Thermoplasmata > Methanomassiliicoccales > Methanomassiliicoccales archaeon. The sequence continues at coordinate 155,515 of JAAEEP010000001.1, forward strand.
CTGATCCCAGTACACGGGTTCCATCAACATCTTGCGCCATATTCTCTCGATGTTCAGGGGATCTTCTCCCTTGATCATAGGTGCGTACTTCCTTTCCACGATCGTCTTGATGTTGAAGTACTCAGGGCCGTAACCCTCTCCAATCCCCTGGATGCCTTCATCTGTGTCAATGACCACAAAGGCCGCTCCCCTGAAGCCTATTTTACGCCCTCTTGAGAGTCCGACAGGTTCCTTCAGCTTGACCCCCATTGTGACAACGCTCACGTCAGTGATCTTCATGCCACTCCTCCTTTTTCGTAAAAAGGGTCTAGAATGTTAAAATAACTTGCTAAGGACCTATGGTTATTCAGATAAAACCCCTTGAAATCGAATCTTGATCGCAAAGGAATTAGAAATTATATTCTTGACCATGAATAAATTCATTCTTTCAACCAGATTCGCTCAAATAAAGATGGAAATGTCTCTTCTCTAACACACTTCATCGAATCAAGACAGGGTGGGTATCTCATATTGAATATCAGTGGCTACATTTTTTAAGCGGAAATCGCGTTGCTATCTATCATGACCACCGAGCTAGGACCGGTGCAAGGAGAGGCAACTTCCTCTGATGTCAAAGCCATTTCCACTCGGAGAACGGGTAAATTCTATGTCTTCGAGGGGATAGATGGTTCTGGCAAGACGACGGTCTCACGAAGGCTCTTCGAGAAGATATCTCAGGAAAGCCACAGAGAGGTCTTGCTCACTTCTGAACCCACTGATTGCTGGCTTGGTGATGCCGTGCGGCGGAGTTATGACGAGGATATTAGCCCCTTCACAGAAGCCTTGCTGTTCATAGCGGACAGAGCCAATCACACCGAACGCATTAAGGATTGGCTGTCAAAGGGAATAATCGTGTTATGTGATAGGTACAACGCCTCCACACTCGCCTATCAGGGCGCCATACTTCAGAAAAGAATGGGGGATTCGGCCATAGAATGGCTCAAGTCAGTGAGCAGTCGCGTGACGATTGAACCGGACATTACATTCCTTTTCAGCGTGTCACCGGAAACCGCCCTCCTCCGCCTGGATGAGCGGAATGAGATTTCCAAGTTCGAGAAACTAGGTTACCTCATGGAGGTCGACGCCATATATCGAAAGGTCGCCGATGACGATCCGACATTCTTCGTGGTGGATGCTTCAGCCCCTCTTGAGGATGTCGTTGAGGAGGTACTCAGGGCCATCAAGGCCGATCTCTGATTCGACCATTGATGTCCCGAAACGATTATATTCCTATGACTGGATGATTGGCCACATGCATCCGGTGGAGAGCATCAGGGGCCAGATTAGCCATCGTCTGTCCAACAAACGAATTCTGCTCGGGATAACTGGTAGCATCGCAGCTGTCCAATGTTTTGAGCTTGCCAGGGATCTTATCAGACATGGGGCAGATGTCGAGGTAGTCATGAGTGAGGAGGCCGCGAAGATAGTTACTCACTACGCTATGGAGTTCGCCACGGGAAATCCTCCGATCACTCGAATAGGTGGTGGAGTCGAGCACGTAGACCTCTGTGGTGAAAGCGAGGACCGGATAGATCTTCTGCTCATTGCGCCGTGTACGGCGAACACGATCTCCAAGATGGCCCTGGGCATAGATGATACCGCAGTGACCACCTTTGCCACCACTGCCATTGGGACCGGTATACCAGTACTGGTTGCCCCGGCAATGCATGGGTCCATGTACCGACATCCCATCGTCCAGAAGAACGTGCAGACTCTCGAAGACATCGGGGTAGAAGTGATAGGTCCCCACTTTCTGATGGGAAAAGCCAGAATCGCTTCCAACGGTGAATTGGTGGCGAGGGTTCTCCGCGCCCTGGGGTCTGGCGATCTCTCAGGCAAGAGATTGCTGGTAATAGGCGGCTCCTCCGAGGAGCCCATCGATGGTATGAGGGTCATAACCAACAAAGGCACGGGAGAGACCGCGGTCGAACTGGCCTCAGCCGCATTCGAGCGCGGTGCAGATGTTGAGCTCTGGATGGGAAGGCATCAGACCGAACTTCCAGATTACTTGAAGATAAGGCGCTACTTACGACTCAGGGAACTTGAGGGGATGGCAGAGGACATTGACCACGACCTTGTCATGGTTCCAGCTGCCCTTTCGGACTACGCTCCCGAGGAGGTAGAAGGTAAGATTCCAACAAGCGAGGAGGAACTTGTCCTTAGGCTAATGCCAATGCCCAAGTTACTCTCCAGATTGAGCCGAGAGGGTCATAGGCTGGTTGGATTCAAGGCTGAGCGGGGGATCACGCAAGACCAGCTTCGGGAACGAGCCCGATCCCGGCTGGAAGAGTACGGTCTAGACCTGATCGTGGCCAATGATCTCACCATGGTGAGCAGGGGTAAGACCAAGGTGATGATGATCTCCAGGAGCGGTGATGAAACTAGGGCAAGTGGCACCAAGAGAGAGGTGGCCGATTCCATCCTCAACGAGGTTTTGAAGGTCTTAGCATGAAGGCCAAAGCATTCTGTCCGGGGCACATAACCGGTTTCTTCCAGATATGCGAACATGATGATGTCGATAAGACAGGTTCCAGAGGGGCGGGCATATGCCTCAGCCGGGGAGCCACTTCCACCATCAAAGCAAGCAAAGGAAAGGGGAAACTTGAGGTCAGAATTAACGGGAAGAGGGATTCGGCTCCAGTGACAAGACAGGCTTTGGCCATGCTGGTGGACGTGCCTGAGTACGACATAACGGTGGAAACTCAATTGGAATTGCCGATGAAGCAGGGTTTTGGTATGAGCGCGGCGGGAACCTTATCGGCGGCTCTTGCACTCTGTGAGATTATGGGTTACGATTTTGAGGACGCCCTCAAGGCTGCCCATCACGCCGAGGTTCTTCACCGGACTGGGTTGGGAGACGTCGCAGCCCTTTCGAAAGGGGGAATCACCTTCAGGAAAAGGGAGGGACTACCACCATTTGGCAGAATAGACCGTATCAATAAGGACATCGAGCTGGCCATCGCCGTAGTAGGGCCGGAGATATCGACCTCGAACATACTTGGTGATCCCGATATGCGTGAGCGGATCAATCTTGTCGGCGAGGAGTGCGTTTCCAATCTGGAAAAGAGCCCCAGCCTTGCGAACTTCTTCCGCCTATGTGGGGAATTCTCCATGAGGACTGGTTTGATCACTCCCGAGGTCGAGAGCGCACTGGAATGCATTTCGGACATGGGTCCTGCCGGAATGGTGATGTTGGGAAACTCGGTTTTTGCCTCGGGTGATGTGGAGGGCGAGATAGCGGTGCTCTCGGATAGATGGGATGCCCATAAGGCAAGCGTTGATTGGCAAGGGCCAAGGGTCTTGGAATCTGGAAGATAGTTCACTCGAACAGCGTGAAGAGCTGGTCGTCTCCCCCAACATCGAACAGCCCAAGACGTGCCCCACAATCCAGCCAGCCATGGGAGTAATTGATGCAGGCGAAGGCGTTCACAAAATCCTGCTTCTCCATGAAGTGTTTCGCGTCAGAATAATACGAGTTGGCCATCTCCAAGAAGTCCTCTGCCAGACGTCTTCCGAAAGAACGATTTGGGGCGGCCACACTCAACCGCTCAAGTGCCTTACCAGTTAGATCCAGGTAGCGTTTCAGGTGATCCTCAGTGATCCTATCCCGCATTTAGACCCTCTCGGCCCCCACTATCTCCACGCTCTCGCCCCCATGCTTGCTCTCTCTAGGCCTTACCTCCACCAGCAGGGGCATCTGTATATTGCCTCCCATCACCAGAGAGACACCGATCGGAAGGCGCTGGATCTCATCCGCCGTCCCTGAGGTAAGTCCTTCCACGGATTGGATAATGGCTTTCAGATCGTTGGGATTCGTGACCTTCAGAATCATTTGAGTGTTGCACTGGCTTAGGACATTCTTATCAACCTTCGCTGCCCTCTGAGTGATTATTGTCAGACCTAGGCCGAACTTGCGACCTTCTGAGGCTATTGTCCTAAGAATCTTGTTCGACGAGACCGTACCCTGCTGTGGGCAGTAGTTGTGGGCTTCCTCCACCACCAGCATCATGGGCGGTATCTTGTCGACCTTTCTGAGCTCAAAGAGCGCGCCGCATATCCTGCTCACTATGAGATCCTGAATGTCAGGAGGCGTGCCCTTCAGGTTGATTATCGTAGTCTTTCCCTTAACAACCAGTTCATCGATCCTGGTGCCCTTTGGAGCAAAGATGTTCACTTCATTGAGATATTCCAGCTCCCCTATCAGTGCTGAATTCTGGTTCTCCTCATCCGCCTCTAGAATGTGAATGATATCCTTGAGAGTGTAATCCTTCTTCGCCCCTTTTACAAGTTCAATGGCCTTCCTGAGCGAAGTGAGGTAGGTTCTGACATTCTTTATATTCGTCAGGGCGAGAAGTTCCCTTGCCTCGATGTTTCCCAAGGTGAAACTGAGAGGCTTCGCTTTCTTGTTGATCGTGGTTTCTGCCGCGAACTCTACTATCTTCTCGGAATAGCCTTTGGGTTTGACGTTGAAGTTGCGAGAGGTCTCCATGTTTGATCCTTTATCCCGCATTGACCCGTACTCTCCATGAGGATCGATTATCATTACAGTGACATCGTGCTTCATCAGTTCCTCAACTACAGCACCGCAGAGGAAACTCTTTCCACCACCAGTCTTGGCCAATATGCTGACATGCTTCTGGACCATGGAGTTGATGTCGATCTCTACCCGGATATCGTGGCCCATAAGAAGGCCAATATATGCTCCTGTATCCGTCCTCTCCTTCAGACCAACAACATCCCTTATCAGAGAATCCTTCGCCAGATGGACGGAGTTGCCGGCCTTGAACGGCGTCCTGGGAACCTGAAGTAGATTCCTATCGTCCCTGAAGCCGATGATCTGCACCTTTGCGGTGACCTTTTCCTCGATGTCCACGTCATGACCATCGGAGATCATCTTGGCCTTTTCCAGGGAAAGATCGGTTTTCCTTTCGACCTCCACTACTTGGCCTAACACCCATCCATCGAGCTCGTGCTCAGCTTGGACATACTCCATTCTTTCCACGCGGCCAGTGACCCTGAAGTTAAAGGATGTCGTTCCCACATTGCCATAGATCACACCAACCATCTCTGGCCCGGTCGAAGATATGTTAGAAGGAGCTTCTTGTTCTGGCATCTCCTGGACGGCATCGGAATCCATTAACATCCCTTCCCGCGTGCTATATGAAGGGGTTTTGATAAAAGGTTTTGCCATCCGGTATCGGAACGATGGACTATCCATCTTGAGTCACGATGCACTTCATTAGGTGATGACGATGAATATGAAGCAAGGAATCCCTCACATTGATTCTGGTGAATCTCAAGGGATTAATCTTTCCTATCCGCATTCGAAATATGCAATCAAGACATGACTTAGAATGGCACTGGTCGGGTCAAACATCAGGTATAAAGACCTAGACCCTTATTCACCTGGGATGATAGTCATCGGCGGGTCTTCTTCCAAGGGGTTATCAACCGACCTGGCCTCGGTTCTGGGTGTTGAATGCGAGCAGGCAAAGGTAAGGCGTTTTCCAGATAACGAGTGCTATGTTAGAATTGAGAAGGAGAACCTGGGCACCGAAGCAATCCTAGTCCAAAACTCCTACCCAGACAATAATTTCGTTGAGCTGCTCCTTCTGCAGGAAGCGGTCAGGAGTCTTGGCGTGGAAAAGCTGATCACGGTGGTTCCCTACTTCGGTTACGCAAGGCAGGATAAGAGGTTCGAGGTTGGGGAGCCGATAAGCGCAAAAGTGATGGCCCATCACCTCCAGTTGAATTCGGATAGAATCATCACTGTAGACATCCATACTCCGGCCATACTTGATTGGTTTAACGAAGCGGAGTCTGTGGACGTTGGGGCAGCTCCCGAAATAGGCAATTATTTCTCTGAAGCGGGAATTGATCTGGTGCTTGCCCCAGACCAAGGAGCATCGAAGAGAGCCGCGGAGGTGGCGTCCGTAATAGGAGTGGAATGGGACTACCTGGTCAAGACAAGGCTGAGCGGGACTGAGGTGAAGATCTCACCAAAGAGCCTTGATGTCAGGGACAAGGATGTCCTTATTGTGGATGATATCATCTCTACCGGTGGGACCATAATCGCCGCCACCAGGGAGCTGAGGAAGATGGGGGCGTCCACCGTAACAGCATCCTGCACCCATGGTCTCTTTGCCAAGGGTGCGCTTCCCAAACTGCGTGAGGAGTGCGACGCTATAGTATCTGCAAACACACTTGAAGGAGAAGTTTCCGAGATATCAGTTGCGCCCCAGATAGCCAAGGTTATCTGACCATACTAGTCCGGAAAGGTTTATACTGAAGCGGTGCATTGGTGCAACACCCCGCCCAAAGGTGTGGTCCATGAAGAAGGAAGAAGACTTCAGCGAGTGGTATAACGAGATCGTCGAACGGGCGAACCTGACCGACAAGCGCTATCCCATAAAGGGAATGAACGTCTGGACGCCGTACGGATGGAAAATCATGAGGCTCATCGACTCCTTCATAAGAGAGGAGCTCGACGATACAGGCCATGACGAGGTGTGCTTCCCGCTCCTGATCCCAGAAACGGAGTTCGAGAAGGAAAAGGAGCACATCAAGGGGTTCGATGAGGAGGTCTACTGGGTCACCCACGCAGGTCTCAACGAGCTCGATGTGAGATTGGTGATGAGGCCTACTAGCGAGACCGCTATGTATCCAATCTTTGCCCTATGGGTTCGCTCTCACAGCGATCTTCCCCTCAAGACCTACCAGATTGTGAACACCTTTAGGTACGAGACAAAGCAGACGCGTGCCTTCATACGGGTAAGGGAGATCCATTTCTTTGAGAGTCACACCTGCCACATTGACGAGGAGGACGCTCAAAGGCAGGTGGAGGAGGACTTCGAGATACTTGAGAACCTCATGAAGAAGCTCTGCCTCTCTTACTTGCTCCTCAAAAGGACGGAATGGGACAAGTTCCCAGGTGCATACTATACCGTGGGAATAGACACCATAATGCCGGGGGGAAGGACTCTACAGCTTGGGAGCGTTCACCACTATAGGGATAACTTCTCTGTGCCGTTCGACATCAAGTACGAGGATATCGACGGCAGCTTGAAGCACACCCATCAAACCACATATGGCATGAGCGAGAGGCTTGTGGGCGCCATAGTAGGTGTTCACGGTGATGATCAGGGGCTAGTTCTGCCTCCCGATGTGGCACCATTCCAAGTGGTGATCGTGCCCATCCTCGCAAAAGGGAAATCAGAAGAAGTAATGAAACATTGCTATGCTCTCAGAGACAAGCTGAAGAATGAGGGTTTCAGGATCCATCTGGACGAGAGAGATGATCGACCGGGTAGCAAGTTCTACGATTGGGAGATAAAGGGTGTACCGCTCAGACTCGAACTGGGATCAAGGGATATCAAGGAAGCAGTGGTGACATTCTCGAGACGAGACCAAGGAATCAGAGGCACATTCAAGAGAGAGGAGCTGGCCGATAAGGTAAGATCACTCCTGAGCGAGATTTCTGAGGAGATGCGAAAGAAGGCCAAGGCGCAGTTGGAAGCGGCCGTGGTCACCATAGAATCACTGGATGAAGTTCCCAAGAAGATACTCAGAATGGGTTGGTGTGGATCGGAGGAATGCGGCAGGGAGATCGAGGAGACCACAGATCTCAACCTACTAGGGACCCCCTATGCCCCAGAGAATTTTAAAGGAAAATGCATCGTCTGCGGTAAGGAGACGTCCCGGTTGGTCTACGCTGCAAGGGCTATGTGATACCGACAGTAAAAGTTGAAGGTTGTATATTCAGGCCGCTGGCTCCTTGACGGTTAGGAGCAGGCCTACGACACCTGAAACTATGAGAATGATCACGATGGAATACACTCCAATGTATTCCTTTGCGAAAATGTTCCAACTTCCGTAGACCATGCCCCACACATAGAACATCGCTATTCCCAGAAAGATCAGGGCTATGGAGATGAACATCTTCAGGTTCTTGATGAAATCGGAACGCTCCATCGGGGGCGCTCAACGCCATCAGCATATAAAAACCCTTTTCCCTCATGATTTCTTGAAGGCTCTGAGAACATTTAGGATGCCATGACAGCGGCAGGAAGTGGCGATTCCCAGAAGCTGCCCTTCTCTGATATCTTGGAGAACATCCAGGGTTTTTTCGATGATGTCTCCCTTCAAGGTACCATAATGGCCTAACCAAGAGGTCACTGCAACAAATTCTCTATCTGTGCGTCCCCTGATTGCGTTCTTGATGATCTCATGCATAGGAGATGATATCACGTCACCTGTCACTGGGCAGACGATAGGTTGCTTGCAGTCATCCATACATTCTCTGTCTGAGGGCATGCGACTCAACACAATAAGGCCGTTCTCCTGGTCATGAACCTGGATGATTTCATCTGGAAGCTGTCTGGCCACTTCAATGGAGGACTGGCTATCTGGTATCAGTCGGAATCCTCTCCGCCTGAGGTAAGACACCGAGAGCTTGGCAAGGAGATGCCCGGTTGCCCCTGGAACGACATACTCTGGAACCCTTTTTTCAATGATGTCGAGTAGAACCTCGGTCGCATCCCCCAACACAAGTGTGATTCGATCTTTTTTCCAGAATTCTTTCTGAGGGGGACACTGTAGGATCTCATCCGCTATTCCTTTGGCATGGCAGGTCGGATCCCTGTCAATAACTACAACAGCCCAACCTCTACCCTTTCCCAGCAGGGCAGCATCACTGCCAATTCTTCCTCCACCGACGCAGACAAGCAACATGGAATCAATTGAAGACAGGTGATTCATACCAAGGATAGAATGAGATCATGACCGATAAATTGGTCGCCAAGTTATTGAGAGAACCGTTTGATTCATAGCGTATGAAATTAATCTATAGGTTTGAGGGGGAAACTTGAGGATCAGTACCGTCGCCCAGATGAGAAAGCTGGATAGGGGAGCAGGGGAGAATTACGGAATAGTTCCCTTAATGCTCATGGAAAACGCCGGCCTGGCCGTTTACGATGTCATAAAGGAGGAATTTGGCATAGAAGGCCGCAAATTCGCGATATTCTGCGGTCCTGGGAATAACGGAGGGGATGGTCTGGTAGTGGCGAGGAAAATACTCTCAAGCGGTGGCCTCCCCCAGGTTTATCTAATGAACCCCCCCGAGGAATATAAGGGAATCGCAAAGCAGAATTACGAGATACTGGACAGCCTTCCTGTCGAAATCATCTTGGTAGAATCAGTGGACGCGATCAGAAACAGGATCGTCCACTCAGATGCTATAGTGGACGGGATACTGGGAACGGGCATTAAGGGAGAACTTAAGGGAATCTACAGGGAGGTCATCGAGATGATAAACGATTTGGACCTTCCAGTGTTCAGCATCGATATCGCCTCTGGTGTCGTAGGGGATACTGGTGAAGTTCTGGGATCCGCCGTGCAGGCGGATGTTACGACCACCTTTGGATTGCCAAAGATCGGAAACATGTTGTACCCTGGCTTCGATCTCTGTGGAAAGCTCTATGTTTCTCATATCTCCTTTCCACCCGACCATTACAATTCAAAGGAGATAATGCTGGAAACAAGTAAGCCTAGCCAGTTACCAGAAAGAGCAAGGGATGGTCACAAGGGCACCTTCGGACAGGCTTTGTTCGTTGCTGGGGCATCGGGATACATGGGGGCCCCCTACTTCGCTGCAATGTCATTCTTGAAGGCGGGAGGGGGGTATTCCAGACTTGCCACACCTAGATCGATCTCACCCTTCCTTGCTTCAAAGGGTAGTGAGATAGTTCTCCATCCGATGGTGGAGACGGAATCTGGCAGCATTTCTCCGAGGAGTGAAGAGAGCATCTTCGAGATCACAGAAGGTATGGACTTTACCGTTTTAGGACCTGGTCTTTCTCTGGATCAAGGAACTGGGCAGCTAGTTCGAGGACTCACTAGCAGAATAAAAGTGCCCCTGCTCATAGATGGCGACGGCATTACTGCAGTGTGCCAAGACCTCGATTGTGTCCGGAATAGGGAAGGTCCAACGGTCCTTACGCCTCATCCTGGTGAAATGGCAAAGATTGCTGGAATTACCATTGGGGAGGTGCTTTCCGACCGTTTTGAAATACTGAGGAACTCCTGTGCGGATCTGAATGCTATAATCGTTCTCAAGACCGCCCACTCAATGATAGGCACTCCAGATGGTCGTTGCTTCATGAATCTCAGCGGAAACCCGGGCATGGGTTCTGCGGGCAGTGGGGATGTTCTCACCGGAACGATCGCGGCGATGTACGGATTAGGACTTGAGTTCGAGGATGCGGTCAGGACAGGGGTATTCATTCATGGATTCTCAGGAGATCTCGCAGCCAATGAGAAAGGAGAGGACGGTATCACTGCACAGGATGTCCTGGACTTCCTTCCAATAGCCATGAGATTGTTCAGAGATGAGTACTGGGAAATCATTAAAGATGAATACGGAAAGGTGTACGTTGTCTGATCCTAAACAGTATCAAACGATTGTTAATAGGATACGTCTTTATACTCCATTTGATAGATTGTGGTAGCCGTGCAGGAAAGAGGTTACTTCTCAAAACGATTGGACATTTGCAAGGATTTGCCCGACATTTTCGAGTTGGTCAAGGACGCCGTGAGGCAGTGCACTGGTTGGCAGCGCGCCGGCCTAATGCTGGGACTGGCAGATCTTGGAGGAGGCCCTCAGGGATTCATCGGAGCGTATTATCCCGTTGCTTCAAATATCATAGTGATGAACAAGCTGCCGCTGAGAAATATCGAGCAGACTGAACATAGCTTATACAAGCCTTACGCTTTCCACATTCTGCTTCATGAGTATCTGCACTCCCTCGGTTTGTTGGATGAGAGCACTACAAGGGCAAAGGTGCATGAGATAAGTTCTGCACTTTTCGGAGAAGACCATATTGTGACAAAGATCGCATCAGATCTGTCCAGCTTCGTTCCGAAGCTGATCTATCCGGACCAAGAGTGGTCACCGCCCGAAGATACGGGACTGCAGCTCATAAAGGGATTTGATAGGTCCAGCACAGATCCGTACATATACTGAACCGAATAGTGTATGTTCCACCTCGACTTCCATTCGCTTCTTCTTAATTGAAAGAAACTCAGCTCTCTTATTTCCCGATGATAATCTTTCATTCAAATGATCTAGCCAGTCTATGGAATGAGTATTTCGGAAATATCATGTACAATGTTTTCGTCCAAATATTGATCCTGAGTGAGGTGAAAGAATAAAAAGGGTTAGAGACTAGGCGGAAGAAGACTCACTCCTTCATGAAAACCTGGGTTACTCCAGTCTTACCCATTGAACCGCCAAGAATTGAGCCGAGGGTTATCAGGGCTGCTGCTATGACGCCCATATTCGGGTCCAAGCTCTCGCTGAATACCACATCGGCCGCAACGTTCACTACGAATAGCAAGATGATGAACCATACGATGCTCAAGATAATGAGCACGACGGCAGCAACGATCATCATTACTATCGCTTTAATTGCATCGTTCATTTTCAAAACCTCCTCATGGAAGTTGTCAGACATTACATTCTTAGAGATATCATTTAAATCTTTTTACTATTGAACTCAGCGAAATTCATCATGTCTTCCGTCATATGTAAGAAGAATCTCGATGAATCATCTACATTGACTGGTAATACTCAATAGGAGGAATTCAATCATTAAGAATGGGGCATCTCATTGGTGTCGTGACTAATGCTCACCAATTGCGAGATTATTGGAGATTCTCAGCTCACTAGAGAGTTATATACGCCATCCAAATTCCAGCCTTGTGTTGCAGATATCTCGATAATAGTTTTTTCAAATCCAGATTCCCTCACTTGGATTTTGATATTCTCCACAGTGCTTGGTTCCACCTCATCGATCTTGTTGATGAAGATAGCCTCAGCGGAACCGATCTGGTTCTGGAGTGGGATGGCCAGAACTTTCCTATATATGTCAAATCGGGACGCATCCAGGATGACGATGGTTCTAATCCTGTCAAAAGGAGGACCAGTGTATTTATCAAGAGTCTTAAGGATCATTCTTGGATCTGCAATCCCACTAGGTTCGATGATTACATAGTCCGGCTCAATCTCTTCCACAACTTTCTCGATGGTACTGGTCAGGAAGGATCCAAGGGTACAGCAAATGCAGCCTCCCCAAAACTCCTTGACCTTCAGACCATTTTTCTCCATCAATTTGCCATCAACACCGATCTTCCCAAAATCGTTGACAATAATAGCTACCTTCTTCCCATCATTCTCGTGGATCTTCTGAACAACTGAAAGTATCGTTGAGGTTTTTCCTGAGCCCAGGAACCCTGAGATTATGAGCATCTCCATGATAGCACCCCGATAGTCCGCCTAGAAGTAGAGCTAACGGTATATATCATTAGGCTTCATAGGTCACCTTATTGTCTTCCTGTGGCTTCAGTGAGAGGGGTAACATTGCTCTTGGTGAAGAAGCCGTCGAAATCTCCATACCGATGGATGTACTCATTGACCAATAGCGTACTGGGAAGTGGTTCTGTTAAGGTCTGTTTCAGTCCCTCGCCCGGGGATCCAACGAGATCTATCGGAAATTCCTGTCCGTTATCCATCAGGGCTTGATATGTTTCCTCAATATCCACTGTTTGGAATGCCAGATGATGACCCCCTGGGCCCGTAATTATGCACGAATGTCTCCGTTGGTCCTGAACCTGGTCCAGAATAGTCAGATATTCCAGACGTGAAGACCATAGCGAAGTCCTCTTGTGAAGGTCTGGAAACGCTGGTGATCGAGTTGAAAACCTTGACATAGATGGCGAAGTCGAAGTGTTAGTTGGTGAGGGAAATGAACTCGAGTATCGCGTGATCCCTATGCTCAGCGTGGATCCTAGTCGCTGCGTGATCCAATTTCCCAATCTTCTCAAGGAAGTCCTTCCTGGGTTCAACATCCCAATCCAACGGATCGCTTGATAACTGCCGGTAATTCTTCCTGATTCCGTGTCACTAGATGAAGCCCGGTGAATTACCAATGAATCTCGATGGGGTTGTCTGTATGAAAGAGTAACCGTCACCTTGAACCAAGTGATCGGTCATGAAGCTCACCCCTCATGATCTCTGGATGTCGATATATTTCTTAACATCCGATGTCTCGAAAAAAATGTCTCGAGCCTTGTGTTAGGAAGATGGGAAGTTCTGGGATGATTGCTCACGCTCTGAAATGGGTTATCATCAGTGCGGATGGTTATAAGGAAATCAGCTCCGACAGTTCCACCCAGCACGAATGTCCTCTTAGACCATTTTCCAAAGGCATCATTGATTCGCGGTCCAGTGCTGTGAAGGAGATCCTTCACAGCTTTCACCTGCATCTTAGCTTTGACGTTGATGATGACGGAATCAAGACCTCCCACCAGTCCTTCCAGGCCAGCATCCTTCTGCTCCTCAAGGATCAAATGTACTTGTTGGTTGAGATATTCCTCTGAGTTCTCGAAGTCGTAGACATGGGGCGCAGTGGAACCGCATTTGGGGCACCTTGCAGTTTCCGCCTCCTTGAACTCCTGCTTGCATTTGGAGCACACCAGCTTGGCCATGGGTCGCCCTTCTAAGATTCTCCATCTTGAAAAATGCGTTCTAATAGTACTTAATAGAGGAGAATATGAATCTACGAGCTTGGCAGAATAGAATTAAGGTGGTATGGACAAGGTCAGCAAGTGATTGGAATGGTAGTGATATTTTTATATAGCCAGAGGTGGTTGAAATGATGGCGATGGGATGGACCTCTGGTTAATCTTAATTGCGATTGCGTGGTTCGGTCTGGGTGCCATAATCGCGGTCTTTATCTACCTGGACATGAAGAGCAGGAAATCTATCCAGAACATTTGGATTGCTGTTGGTTTCCTGTTAAATGTGATTGGTCTTCTGCTGTACTACCTCTCTGTAAGGGTCTCGAGAAGACATCCATACCAGTACCCACCGTCCCCCAGATACGAGAATCCAGAGTACGATTTCGGTTCGAAGAAAGGCATGCAAGAGCCCTCAACGGAAGAGAAGAAAAAAGAAGCACCTCAGAGAGAGTTCACCGAAGGCATACCGAGGTGCCCTCATTGCGGAGCCGCCATATCTGCTCACGAATGGGAGTGTCCGCGCTGCAACGCCAATCTCCGCTTCTGATGAACACAATCCTTTTCTCGGAGAGGGAGGATAAGACAACCGATGCTAAGAGAGGGCGATCTGTTATATCTTCTAGATGAACAGGGAAGACGCCATTGGATGACCCTTGGAAGGGAAATGATCAAGATACAGGGATTGGGGGTTATCGATGGATCCCGGGTCCTCGAGCTCGAATGCGGAGATGCGCTTGAGATTGCACGAAAGAGATTCATCATCCTTAAACCAGGCATACCTGAGCTCATGGACTCCCTTGAGAGGGGGGCACAGATCATCACCCCCAAGGACGCGGAAACCATCGTCTTCCGGCTATCGATAAGTTGCGGTGATAAAGTGCTGGAGGGAGGTGTTGGCTCAGGCGCCATGACCTTGGCTCTTCTTCACGCAGTGGGAAGGAGTGGCAAGGTCATCTCGATCGAGATGCGCGAGGACTTCTCGAAGAGGGCAAGGAGGAATATCGAGCGGGCGGGTCTGTCGGAAAGTTGGGAGCTCATGCTAGGGGACGTAAGAGAGTTGACCTCGAGCATCGAAGTGGACGCGGTTGTCCTCGACATCCCAGATCCCTGGATGAGCATAGATTCTATCGCCAGATGCTTGCGTCCAGGAGGAAGGTTCTGTGCCTATGTGCCTAACTCCAACCAGGTCGAAACCACTGTGAAGGCTCTTAGGGAAAAGGGTTTCGTAGAGGTCTATGCCTTGGAGAACCTGCAGAGAGGAGTCGAGGTTCATGAAGGGGGTGTCAGGCCCTCTTTCGAGATGTTGGGGCACACTGGGTATTTGATCTTCGCCAGAATATCCAGCCTGGGAAAGGACGAATAAGTGTTAAGTAGCGAGGAAGTGGGTAACCGACCTAGATGGATGCGGCATTTATCGCCACCGTCTTCGGCACCCTGTTCGCCATAATCAACCCCGTAGGCAATGTGCCGATATTCGAGGCGGTGACCGACGGCTTCGATAAGAAGACCAAGAGAATGATAGCCAAGAAGGCGATGATTTACACCGCATTTGTCCTTATAGGCTTCGGTCTCTTCGGAAATTACATATTCGAACTTTTCGGGATCACCATACCAGCGTTCAAGGTGATGGGCGGCCTCTTAATATTCTATCTTGGATTCAACATGGTTGAGGGACGGGGGACCGCTCATAAGGTCACTGAGGACCATACGGAGGAGGCAGTCTCAGTGGCAATTGTCCCCCTCACAATACCCCTTTATGGAGGGCCGGGTTCCATCGCTACCACGATGGTCCTGATCTCCCAGGCTGACGGGGCTATGGACCTTACGATGGTGTTCGTAGCTATATTGTGTATTTTGGTTGTATCCTACGTCCTAATAATTAAGGCCGATATTATCTTCAAACGCCTGGGTAAGAGCGGTTCCATCGCCTTTACGCGCATCATGGGAGTACTTCTAGCAGGAATGGGGATCAGCTTCATAATCTCAGGGGCCATCGAGTCTGTCCAACAATCTGGGCTTATTTGAGGAGATGCCCTCCAAAATAGAGCATCTAGCAAATGTATTAATACCACCTTCAATTTCGCACCGCCGTGGTACTCGAGTTTGCCGTTGGTGCCTTTGCAACCATATTCGCTATAGTCAATCCTGTGGCGAATGTGCCCATTTTCGAAGCGGTCACCGATGGGTATAGCCAGGATCTAAAGAGAAGGGTGATTTACAAGATTTGCCTGGTCACGCTGGCGACACTTTTCGTTTTCGGTATCTTTGGACAATGGATATTCAACATTTATGGTATCACGATACCAGCATTCAAGGTGGCAGGTGGTCTCCTTCTGTTCTCAGTGGCATATGATATGCTGCATGGTAAGACCTCCCAGACCAAGCTTAACAAGATAGACGAAGAGCAGGCTTCCACCGCCGAGGTAGTGGGCATTGTACCCCTAGGCATCCCCTTGTTCGCTGGTCCCGGGTCCATCACCATTGTCATGATACTGGTTTCTGAGTCAATCGGTGACGGGAACCTGGTGAATCTGGTCTCAATTTTCCTGGCCATCACCTTGACTGTCATCATAAGCTACTTGCTACTAATGAACTCACACAGGGTGTTCGCCTTCATTGGAAAGAGCGGGGCAATGGCGTTCACCAGGATCATGGGCATCCTTCTCTCAGCAGTGGCTGTCAACTTCGTGTTCTCCGGAGCTCTGCAATTCCTTCAAGAAGCCGGCCTGGTCTGAGAGAAACAGAATTAAGTAGTCAACATGGATTATCGAGCGGTGCTTTGATGGTCATCGCAGAGATCAGGATCGAGCTCAAACCGGGCGTGGCAGACCCGGAGGGGCAGAACACCAGGAAAGCGTTGGAACTCCTGGGTTTTGAAGGGATCAAGAACGTGAGATCGATTAAGCTCTTCGAGGTTGACCTGGATTTGGAAGAGGAAGCAGCGACTAATTCCTGCGAGGAAATGTGCAAGAAGCTGCTTGCCAACCCTGTGATCCAGAGCTACCGCATTGACATAAGGTGAGGTCAAATGGCCACCACCAAACTCATGAAGAGACTTCAAGTTCCCTTCGAGCTCTTCGAGGTTGATCTACTTTCGGCCAGGGATGAGGATCTCAGGGAACTCAGCGATATAATGGGACTGAGCCTCAGCCTTGAGGAGATGGTCACCATAAGAGAATACTTCTCTAAAAAGGGCCGTCTTCCCACTGATGTGGAACTCCAGTCTACGGCCCAGGCATGGAGCGAGCACTGCTGCTACAAATCATCAAAGGTGTTCTTGAAGGAGCATGTGTTCAACATAAACCACCCCGATATTCTTTCCAAAGGTGATGCGGGAGTGATGGTTTTCGATGATGAGCATGGATACGCGCTCAGGATCGAGAGCCACAATCATCCCTCTGCGATAGAACCATACGGTGGGGCCGCAACGGGAATAGGGGGGATAATAAGGGACGTCGTGTGCATGGGAGCCCAGCCAGTGGCCCTGGTGGACCCTCTGTTCTTCGGTCCACCCGATTTCGAGGGAGAGCTGTCTCCGGGGGTGAAACACCCCAAATATCTGATTGGTGGGGTTGTTGCCGGGATAAGGGATTATGGTAACCGTTTGGGGATTCCTACCGTCTGCGGAGGAGTGTTCTTCGATCCGGCATACACTGGTAATTGTCTGGTTAATGTCGGATGCGTAGGTATCGTCAAGAAAAAAGATCTCGTTCGAAATGCTGTAGGAGGAGCACATGATCTCCTCATTTTGGTAGGAGGAAGGACCGGAAGGGACGGTATCCATGGTGTCACCTTTGCCTCGGCCGAGCTTGACGAGACATCTGAAGAGGAATCCAGGGGTGCGGTTCAGCTTGGGGATCCGATCATGAAAGAACCACTTATTCACGCCTGCCTTGAAGTGAATTCACGAGGGCTCATCAGCGGGATGAAGGACCTCGGTGGCGGAGGACTCTCCTGTGTGGTGGGAGAGATGGCCCTCGATGCCGGTTTCGGTGCTGAGGTCAACCTGAGTGATGTCCCCCTCAAGGAGGAAGGGTTGGCACCGTGGGAAATATGGGTCTCCGAGTCACAGGAAAGGATGATGCTGGCCGCTCCAGAGGAGAACATCAAGTACATCATGGAGGTTTTTGACCTCTGGGACGTGGAAGCCACCATTGTGGGAAAGGTCATTGAGGGAAAGAATGTGAGGCTTTTCTTCCAGGGCGAGAAAGTGTTCGAGATGGATCTCGATTTTCTCACGGCGGGACCGGAGTATTGCAGGGCTTGCGTGAGCAGAAGTCCATCCGATGAAGTGGAAGAGGTCCTTCCACAGCTGCCTGAGGACCTGAGTGAGGTTCTGTTGACCCTGCTTTCAGACCCTAATATCGCTTCGAAGGAGTGGGTCATCCGCCAGTATGACCACGAGGTCAGAGCTGGAACGGTCATCAAACCCCTCCAGGGACAGATTGGTCATCGCGGCCACGGAGACGCGGCGGTGATCAAACCCTTGGAGAACTCATTCAAGGGCCTGGCAATCGCACTTGGTGTAAATCCATGGTTTGTTGCAGATGACCCCTACAGAGGTGGAAAAAGTTGCATCGATGAGGTCTGCAGGAATATCGTTGCGGTCGGAGGAAGGCCCCATTCACTCACCGATTGCCTGAACTTTGGAAACCCCGAGAAGCCCGAAAGGCTTGGCGAGTTCAGGGACGCGGTTCGAGGGATTGGCGAAGTATGTCGGGCTCTATCGCTTCCCATTCCCTCAGGGAACGTCAGCTTCTACAATGAGACTCCCAAGGGCTCGGTGCTTCCCACCCCAACCGTGATGGGTGTTGGAATCGTGGAAGACATCACCAAGTGCGTCACCGCGGACCTTAAGAAAGCTGGTAATCCATTGTACCTGGTTGGTGAGACCAAAGGAGAGATGGGAGGTTCTGCTCTTTACCGCAATTATGGCGGAAATGGAGGAGAGGTGCCCGATGTGGATCTCAGAGAGCTTGAGTCAAGCATAGACTGCCTTCTCGAATGCATGAGCAAGGAATTCATAAGAGCCTGCCATGACTGTTCCGATGGAGGACTGGGGGTAGCACTAGCCGAGATGTGCATCTCGGGGAACATTGGCGCAACCATCGATGTTACTTTAATGGGAACAACGACCACGGAGAGAAAGCTCTTCTGCGAGACCAACACCCGCTGGTTGGTGGAGATCGACAGATCTAGGGAGAATGAATGGCTCGAACTTATGAAAACGAAGACCTTCCGATTAGGGGAGGTTGGACGCGACTTCCTCGAGATCAAGGACGGCGATTCCACAATGAACATGAGCATCGATAAGATGAGGGACGCTTGGTACACTCCTCTATGGAGGATATTGGGGTGAGATTATGAACCGCAAAGATATCCGGGTTTGCGTTCTCAGGATTGAGGGGACCAACTGCGAGGATGAAACGTTCTCAGCCTTTGCTAGTCTCGGGGCTTCTCCAGAGAAGGTGCATCTCAAGCAGTTAACAGGTGATTCCCCTCATACGCTGAGGAGATCGTTAGATGAATTCCATATCTTAGCCCTTCCAGGTGGATTCTCGTCTGGTGACTATGTCAGGGCGGGAGCCATTTTTGCGGCTAGGATGAAGAGCTCAATCAAGCGGGATCTCATCGAGTTCATCGAGAACGGCAAGCCGGTGATCGGGATCTGCAACGGGTTCCAGATACTGGTCGAGCTTGGACTACTTCCCGCAGTTGACGGTGTGATGAGCGAGCAACCTCAGGCGGCTCTTTCCACCAACGAATCAGGAAGATTTGAGTGCACCCCCACCCTCCTCAAACACGAGAATGATGGCAATTGCATCTTCACCAAAGGCATGGAAAGAGAACAGATAGTGATGTTTCCATGCGCCCATGCAGAGGGAAACCTCAAATTCCCACGTGGACAGGAGAGGGAATTCATAGAGATTCTTGAGGAGAATGATCAGATCGTCTTCAAGTACGTTGACGATCACGGCGATTACGCTGGTTATCCCTGGAATCCCAATGGATCGATAGACAACATCACCGGTATTTGCAACCCTCAGGGAAATGTATTGGGCCTGATGCCACACCCCGAGAGGGCATTCAATCGCTTCACACATCCAGACTGGACACTTGGTGACAAGGATCCGATTGGACCGGGTGACGGCAGAACGATCTTCGAATCCGCTCTCTCACACATCAACGGAAGGTACTGACCGGGTCTTGATCAATCCACGTCGATTATTATCTCGACCGAATCGCCATCCCCTATGCCCAGCGTGCGTCTGAGATGGTACTGACATAGTATCTCGATGATATCATCGTAATGAGATCTTGCAGGCATGACGACCGCACAGTGAATATTATGTATCCTGGCTGAGAAGGCCTTCACATCGCCAAAGGTCCTTCCGTTCCTCTCGAAGCCGTCAATTATTATGCCATCGCTGTTCCTGAGGACCTCGAGCTTGTCCACGTCAGCTGGATCTATCTTGACGTTGAGTGTCCCCTCATAGGGCATGAACTCCAGCTTATCCGAGAACTGTTGCTTATATGAAGGTTGATGGACGTAGTACTGTCCCTCGCCCATTCCTCTTGTAATCACTCCACGAACGACAACGTGTCCCTTTAACTCGAATATCTTCTGATATTCGAGATACTCCTGTCGGAGTAGGTCGATGCCCATTTCTGTCAGCTTGATGCGCTGCCTTCGAGCCCCTAGATCCCTCTGGATAAGGCCAGCCTCGAGTAGCTCGAGAATGCGCTTTGAGGCTGATTGCTGGCTCATTTCTAACTTATCACCTAATTCCCGTGATGAGATGGCTATGTAGTCGTGCATCCCACCCATTAAGGCGACCCTGCGTAATGCGGTGATGAACTTCTCATTCATTTCCTCACCCACAAGGGGAATGTGATCGTTTGATCCCCCTAGAATATTGGTTGATAAATGCCTTTCCTACCATAATAAGTGTTGCTGTTGGATGAATCAGTCGATTATAGGTTGCTACAAGGATTGGATAATGTATTTCTTGAGGGATGCCATCTCTTAAACTAGGTTCGGGAGAGTCTCATGAAGCGGAAGAACAGGCATATAATGGAAGCCATGGGAATGACGAGGATTGTCATCGAGGATGAGAAGGTTGTCGAGGTGGGGCAGCCCAAACTCAGCTACTGCCCACTCTTCTTCAAGTACCGAAAGATAGAGGAGATGACACCTGAAACCATCAGAGAGAACATACAGTTCAGGATAGACGACTTCGGTATGTGCAGTCCCCGGAGGAAGCTAAGGATGAGAGACTTCCTTAGCTTCGGAATATCCGAGGTTCTCGCCATGTGCGTGGAGGATGATATCCTGGATTGCGGGGTCATCGTATGTGACGGGGCAGGAACTGTGGTCATCTCAGATCCAGAGATCATCCAGGGTATCGGAGGGAGGATATCGGGATTGGTGGAAACTTCGCCCATACCAGAGGTGATCGGTGCTATAGGCGAGGAGAGAGTTCTGGACTCTTCTTCAGCTAGAATCGACCAGATCGATGGGGTGAAGCTGGCCTGGAAGCTCGGCAACGAGCGAATAGGAGTGACGGTTGCCAGGGCGGATGATGCACGAGGGATTAGGGAGATGTACGGCAAAGACATTGTAATATTCGCGGTTCATACTACTGGGGTCTCTCATGATGAGGCGAATATACTCTTCGATAACTGCGACGTGATAACCGCATGTGCTTCCAGACCGATAAGGGAGATCGGAAGGATAAGATCGCTGTACACCGTGGGCACCAAGATACCGATCTACGCGGCTACAGAAGTTGGTGCGAACATTATGAGAAGAAGAATGGAGAAGATCGGAAAAATCCGTAGCAAGGAGTATGTTGAAGAGCCTGACCCTCCTCGCCCCCTACTCTAAATTTCGTCAGCCTGGAGATACTTGCCTGAGCGTAGGTAGATCGTGGGAATGCCCATCTTTCTCAGACGTGAGCGAAGCTCCTTGTCGTTGGTGAGGACATAGGCACCCAGCTCCTTTGCGACCTGAATGATGCCCTCGTCGCCCTGCTTCATGGTCTCAGCTATCATGTACTTGCGGGCAAGGGTCAGTGCAGCCTTGGCATGCTTGCTCTTACTTCTCTTCAATTCCCCAATCACGGGTCCCGGTACAAATATCTCGCAGCTGCCAAGCAAGCGCCCGAGCTCATGGTCAATATTGATTGATGTTTCAAAAGGCATTAGAAGTGCGTTTGTATCTAGGACCACTTTCTGCATTTCACTCGATGATGCCATAGCCGATAAGGCGCCACTTGCCCAGTATCTTTCGAGAGATGGCGACTCTTTGCCCTTCAGCAGCACACACTGGTATCTTCAGAACGACCTCTGATATGTCAGACCTGGCGCTGGTAACTACGCCAACAGTGGTCGCGGTTCCAATACTCAACATCAGGGGCTCGTTGGTCTTAATGTTCTCCACGGGTATGTCATGGGTGGTTCCAACGACCCTTTCCAGTAGATTGGTTTTCATAACGAACTTGTGCAGCACTTCGGGTAGCGTACCTGGCTTACCGATCAGCCTGCCTGTAAGTCCATCGGACTTCGTCAGTGACGGATCCAGTTTGGTACCTATTGCGACAAGCCCTCCCGGCGTGGCCTTCTTTATGGATTTTCCGCCTCCGTGGAGTGACTCCACTGTGGTGGTGATATCTTCCCAAGCGGGTTTACCACCGACATCCACCTTCCTGCCAGGCTTGATCTCGATCTCGTCCCCTACGCTGACTTTCCCCTGGGTCAGAGTACCTCCAAGAACTCCCCCCTTGAGATCTTTGGGAGACGATCCTGGAGTGTTGATGTCAAAGGACCGAGCCGCGTACATTCTGAGAGGCTTCTTTTCATCGTATTTAGGGGTGGGTATATACTCTTCAATCGTTTGGATAAGCTTGTCGATGTTCACATCGTGGTGTGCTGACACCGGAATGATCGGTGCATTCTCGGCAATCGTGCCCTTCACGAACTCTTTGATCTGGTTGTAGTTCTCTATAGCCTCTTCCCTGGTGACTATATCGACCTTGTTCTGGACAACTATGATCTTCTCAACCCCGGATATGGAAAGGGCCATGAGGTGTTCCTTGGTCTGGGGCTGGGGACATGGTTCGTTTGCGGCGATCATGAGAAGAGCGCCCTGCATCATCGCTGCTCCCGAAAGCATGGTCGCCATCAGCGTCTCGTGTCCTGGTGCATCAACGAAGCTTACCGCTCGCAGGTATTCAGCCTTCCCTCCACACTGTTTGCACTTGGAATCGGTTCCGTACGCCTGAGGTTCCTGGCATCCAGAGCACTTATAGAATGCCGCGTCCGCATACCCTAATCTGATTGAGATGCCCCGCCTGACCTCCTCGGAATGCCTGTCAGTCCACTCACCACTGAGTGCCTTTGTCAGAGTGGTCTTACCGTGGTCGACATGACCTATCATCCCGATGTTGATCTCAGGCTGCTTGGGCACCTTCATTCGTTTTCCTCTTTGTTCATCAGATCCTCGATTGTCTTGGAACCCGGCTGGGTAATCTTCATGTTGAGCTGGGAGGTTTCAGGGGAAATAGTGTTCCCGCGCATGGTCTTCCTGCGTCTCTGGCCGTTCTCCCTGGGATGGAATCCAGTGCCACCGGCGATCAGGATTTTTTTCCTTTTCCCGCTTGGCAGGTCCTTCCTCATTGGGACCCCGTCCTTATCGCTGCCCCCGGTAATCATCAGCTTGTACCCAGGTAGGCCTACGAAAATACCATCGACCACCTCACCGATCTTCTTGCCAATGAGTGAGTTGGCGTGATGTCCCTCAACCGTCACCTGGAAGGACTTGCCGCTGGTGATGTCATTTATGACAGCTTTAAATTCTACCATTTACAGACACCTGCAGATAGCGCCTTAATGCTGTCCATAATAAATAGCTTTTGGTCAACGAGGGGAGACTGGTTGAGGCTTGGAATCTGTATGGCCACAGGTTATCCTTGAAAAGAAGCATTTCAAGGTTTGAGCTGCCCAAGAATCATCATTTTAATATCGGTTATTCAGATATTTGTTTTGATGTCGGAGAAGAAACAGCCTTTGGTAGAAAATCAATCAATAGATAGCGGAAGGATATGGTTTGAGCATTTAGAATCGCTGATTGAACCTCCTCACCCGTTCTCGGCTGGGGCTCCTTTCTGGGACGACCCCTATATCTCAAAGAATCTGCTGAACAGCTTTATCGACGCGGAGAAGGGGGTGGCATCAAGGCCGCCTGAGGTCATCCTGAGCTCGGTCGAGTGGATGATATCGAGATGCGGCCTGGATAGAGGCTCGTGTATCCTAGATCTCGGCTGCGGACCTGGCCCCTATTGTCAACATTTTGCTGAGATGGGGATGAAGGTAACGGGGGTCGATCTCTCTATCACCTCTTTGAGATATGCCAGTGTGGTTGCCCAATCCAGTGGATTAGAGATTGAATACCTAGAGGGGGACTATCTTCAAATGCAAATCGACGAGAAGTTCGACCTCATCATCATGGCGTATGGCGACCTCTGTACTCTTGGACCAGATGACAGGGATCTCTTGCTCAGAAAGGTGCATTCGTGGTTGAAACCTGATGGTTACTTCGTTTTCGACGTTGTGACATACAGCCGTCTCCAACACCTAGATCAGGTCAACCGCTGGTATACCTCGCATGACTCTTTTTGGAGATCTGGCCCCTACCTTCTACTGGAGCATTCCTTCGACTATCTCAAAGAGGGTGTTCGGTTAGAACAATACATCGTGATAGAGGATAATGGAAAGATCGCCGCCTATAGATTCTGGTACAAGCATTACTCGGAAATGGAGCTTGAAAAGGTGCTAAGAAAAGCGGATCTGGAAATAGAGAACATCTATGGAGATCTGATCGGATCATCCTACAGTGAGGAATGCGACTGGATGGGTGTTGTTACTAGACCTTTATGAATGATTGGTTTAGGGGCACAACTATATGTTGCTCGTTTGAGTTCAACCCATCATGGGCCGATACTTTTCTCCCAGGCATATAATCGCTATCTGCATCGGCATCCTGTTGATCATTACTGGGGCAGCTCTAGTACTAGAAGGCCAAGCACTGGGCGACCAGACCGTACTGATTGGCACCGGAGTTGGGCTTTTTGGTATGTTCTTTATCGCTGCAATAAGCAGTCTTGACCTATTCAATATTGGAAAAGATGACTCAGAATGATATTCTTGTGTGGGAACTACATTCCCCAGAACGAGTCGATTTTCCGCTTGATGGCTACTAGCTCCTCAAGGATCATTCGTTCATCCTCGTTCAGGTCAAAGGCCTGGAGCTCTCTTACCTTGCTTTCCAAAATGTCAATGTAGAGTATGTCCTCCACGTCTATCTGCCTGCCAACCGTCGCTCCCTCAATAGCCACGGCGACTTCCTCTCCCATCACGGCCTCTCGAAGAACGTCCTCACCCGATCTTAGGCTCCTGATTCTCCCCACGTCCTTTCCTTCCCGATTGACTAGAACCTGTCCGGGACGCATCCGTCCGGCCAGGACGCGAACGCCGACGATAGCCGGCTTCGAACCCCTGAAAACGCACCCGGGGAGGATCTTGATCTTTCCAGGAAAAGCGAACTGCGAACGCTTGTCCGATTCGATCTTGTTCCTTTCTTTCTCCCGCCATTCCTCGTATTCTTCGATGAGCCTGTAAACAACATCGTTCAAGAAGACCTTGACGTCGGAGTCTTGCAGTGCCTCTTTGGCATCGGCGAGGATGTTGACATTGAACCCTAGAACGACCCTGTGAAGTCCATCCCGTTGTGATGAGAACTCAACTATGTCCCTTCTGGATATGTCTCCCAATTCATACTTTTTTATGGAGATATCAGCATTCTTGGCCTCGTATGCCAGAGCTTCGAGGGAGCCGATAGCATCCGCCTTGATCAGCACACCCTCGTCCTGAATGTCTATGTGGACACGGGTCTCCTCTATCATCTTATTCAGGACCTGGTCCTTGTTCCCCTTGATCACCATGAGGGGGGCCCCGGCCAACACACCTTCTATATTTTGGCAGGAGAGCTTGACGCCAGCAGCCGCCGTGACCTCTTTCAACTGGTCGAACCTCTCCCTTGGATCTCTGATCTCATCGAGCGGCCTTGGCTTGAGGATGGCCTTGACCTTGGTCAATACCGGCTCACCTCTTGTTCCGAGCGCAACCTGGTCCCCTCTTCTCAGCTTTCCGGAATAGACTATGACATCCAGGGTCGGCCCGAGGCCTCTCTCCTCCTTGAGCTCAAGAATGGTTCCCTTCGCTGGCCCACCCTCTTCTGTCTCCAACAGTTCCTCCAGAAAGCGCTGCGCCAATCCAATAAGGACTAATAGCAATTCCGGAATGCCTTCTCCAGTCTTGGCACTGACCGGCACCATTGCTATGTTCTTCTTGAAATTCTCTATCCTGTCATACCTATCTACCGAAAGCCCCTCATTGTAGAACTTGCCAATCAGGGCATAGATCCTATTATCCAACTCAGTCGAAACTTGATCCATCTGATCCTTAATAGAAACCCCAAACGGTTTCCCCGGATTCTGTCTCCATCCTGGAATCAGGTCGATCTTATTGAGGGCGATCACAAACGGGGTCTTGAATCGCTTCAGGATGTTAATGGATTCTATTGTCTGGGGTTTCAGCCCTTCGTTCACGTCAATGACCAAGATCGCCAGATCTGCAAGGGATCCACCCCGGGCTCGGAGAGTGGTGAACGAATGATGACCTGGTGTATCTATGAAAAGCAATCCAGGAACGGTGAAATTTCTTTGTTTGATTAGAGCAGAACAGACATCGTATATGTGGTCAATGGGTACTTCAGTCGCCCCGATGTGTTGGGTGATGAGCCCTGCCTCTCTCTGGACGACTGTTGT
This sequence comes from Methanomassiliicoccales archaeon, assembly GCA_013415695.1. Classification (NCBI taxonomy): domain Archaea; kingdom Methanobacteriati; phylum Thermoplasmatota; class Thermoplasmata; order Methanomassiliicoccales; species Methanomassiliicoccales archaeon. Next base: position 182,016 of record JAAEEP010000001.1, read on the forward strand.
CCCCCTGATGTAGTCGAGGAGCTTGGTCTTACCGTGGTCGACATGCCCCAAAACGCTTACAATTGGCTGCCTGATGCTCATCAAGGCTTCGATAAAGGATACTGTATTAGAATCTTTCCTAGGCTCTTATCAGTCTAGGTACTCTACTTTTTCTGATACATCAAAAGAATCTCCAGTCTCTAAGTGCAACGGCCTTAGACCGATGCGCCAAGGGACAGATTCGAGATCGAAGAACCCCTTACCTTCCATGACGAGTGATCCAACGCCTCAAATGTCGAGGACCCAGTCTCATTTCATGAATGGTATAGAAAATGAAATGTAAATGATTTTGACAGGTTCTTCGCGGCAGATGGCTCACTCGAACAGCCAGGGGTCGACGCTCATATCGAATGACTGCAGCTCGTAGTCATTGAAGAAGAGCTCGATCTCGCGCTTGGCCGACTCTGGCGAGTCGGATCCATGGATCAGGTTCCGGCCAGTCTGCTGACCGAAATCACCCCTTATGGTGCCGGGTGCAGCGTCCTGGGGATTGGTGGCGCCCATCATGTTTCTCATTACGGAGACGATGTTGTCACCTTCCCAGACCATGCATAAGGAGGGCCCCGAGGTAATGTATTGCAGAAGGGGCTCGAAGAAGCTCTTGCCCTTGTGTTCCCCATAGTGGCGCTCAGCAAGCTCCCTGGGGATCCGCATGAACTTCATGGAGATGGGTTTGAACCCCTTGGCCTCCAGGCGGGTCATGATCGTACCCATGAGACCTCGCTGGACCGCATCCGGTTTGAACATGATAAATGTCCTTTCTTTCATTGAAACCCTCCCAATCATTCATCAGAGTCGGGCTCTTCAGCCGCTTCCTCCTTGGCCTCTGAATGGGCGGCCATCGATCTGAGCTTGGCCTCTTTCTCTCTGAAGAACTGTGCGGTCCAGGCAGTTCGCCTGGGAACCCTTCGAAGCTGGACCATGTTCTTGTAGCACTTACTAGTGCAGAACTGGTAGACTGTACCGTCCTTCTTTACATGTAATCGCCCAGTGCCGGGTTCGATATCCTGTCCGCAGAATGAGCAGATCCTTCTCTCAACCATGGCTACACCTCAAGCGTCTACCTAATGGAGAGCTTCCTCGCCTCCCTTGAGGTCTCCCTTAACATAAGGATGTCGCCCATGCGGACAGGACCCATGATATTGCGAGTGATGATCCTACCCTTATCCCGGCCCTCGAGAACACGGACCTTGACCTGGGTCGCTTCCCCCGTCATGCCGGTCCTACCTATGATCTCGACCACCTCTGAAGGGATGCTGTCTTCGTCTGTCATCTCTCCACACCTACTTCTTCAGCTTGCTGATCTGATCTACGAGGCCATCGAACAGGGACTTGCCCTTTCCAATATCCAGTATCGCCACAGCCGCTGTAGGCTTCTCAAGACCACAGGCGTTGCCGAGCTCAGCCTTGCTTGCTACATAGGCGTATGGAACACTCCTCTCCTCACACAGAAGAGGCATATGAGCCAGAATCTCTGGTGGCTGGACGTCTTCGGCCATTACGACCATTGTAGCGTCGCCGCGTTCCACGAGCTTGGTCACCTCATTGGTACCTTTCTTGACCTTACCGGTATCCCTGGCGATCTCGACAAGCTCATAGACCTTGTCTTGAACGTCCTTAGGAACTTCAAATCTAACATATATTGCCAACTTGACACCTCCTTCCGATGCTTTTATACATCTTCATCATTCATCGGCTCAGAAGAGCAACGGTGCCAAAAGTGCTAGCTGTATAAAAGCTTTGTTCTAGCCAGAAACCTTCTTGATCCATGTTCCCTCTACAGCCAAGGATGAGTTGGTTATTGTCTGTTTCGTTGAGAATAAGTATGTTGTAGCTTACAAAAGAAAATATTATTAGTACACACATATAAACTAACGATGCAAAGGATCGAGATTCGGTGGAGAGAGCGCGTTGAGAAGCCTGAGGAAGAGGTCTGGGACGGTTACATCGAAGTACACGAGGATGTGGACCCTTACTTCGCACTTGAGGAGACTTTCAAGAACTGGCTGAATGACAAGATAGCTAGGAAATGCGGAATCATCGTGGACTTCGAGTTCCATATCAATGGAGAGTACTTGCACCTCACAAAAGCGCAGAAGAACCAGTACCGCCAGCGAATCATTGACTCTGCCCTAGAGACATATCCAGTCTGTGAGGTAGAGGATGACCTGAGTGAGTATGAGTAGTCAGCCTACCTTACCTCTTTAAAGACCTCAGGAGGGTTACCGCAGACTGGGCAGCTTTTGGGTACTTTGTCGATCTCGAGGTTCCCACACACCTGACAGACATAGTAAATCCTTAACTCTAGCTTCTTTCCAGACCTGATCGCTTCCAGGGCTTCTCGGTACATCCCCTCATGTCTCTCCTCCACGTTCTTCGCATAATTGAAGCAGAGTCTTGCCTCCTTCATTCCCTCCTCTTTGGCCTTGGTTATGAACTTGGGATACATCTCGGTGTACTCGTACTTCTCACCATTTATTGCCGACTCTAAATTTTCCTCAGTCTTTCCAATATCTCCCAGTGATCTGAGGTGACACATGAGATGGACGTTCTCAGACTCGGCGGCAGCCCTGAAGAGCTTGGCGACCTCAGGATGACCTTCATCATTCGCAATCATGGCATAGATAGTGTACTTCCTGTTGGCCTGAGACTCCCCGGCAAAGGCCTCCCACAGGTTGTCGATAGTATCGACCATAATAATCCCCTAAGAAGAACCATTCACGAAGCTGATATTTATTGTATGCTATGTACGAGAATAAAGGTGAAAGAAGGGGTTATGTTACCCCTATATCTGATCTAGCCAGTGTGAATACTGTGCGTTCCTACCCCTAACGATATCGCTGAAAATCCCCTGGAGTTCAGAGGTGACGGGACCCGCTTTGCCCTCACCGATGACCTGATCATCGATTAGCCGGATTGGCAGAACCTCAGCTGCCGTTCCTGTCATGAACACCTCGTCCGCAATGTAAAGCTCGGCACGAGCGATGTCTCGCTCGATCACCTCGTACCCCATGTCAGAGGCAATCTCCATCACAGAGTTTCGGGTAATGCCTTCCAGTATTCCAGCTGAAAGCGGAGTTGTGAATATCTTCCCTTTCTTCACCATAAAAATGTTCTCGCCCGTTCCCTCGGCGACATTGCCTTCAGAGTTGAGCATCAGTGCCTCATCGGCTCCCCGATGAACCGCCTCAAGTCTCGCCATTACGGAATTGATGTAGTTGCCACATATCTTGGCGCTGACTGCTGAAGCCCTGTTGGAGGGTTTCTCCCAAGACGAGGTGATTATCCTCGCACCAAGCTTCTGTTGCTCCTCGCCCAGGTAGGCACCCATGTGAACACAGGCGATTGCCACCCTAGTGGGCAAGCCGACGGGATTCAGCCCTATCACGCCCGTTCCATAGTAGGCGAGAGGACGAATGTAGTCAGCCTTAGGGCCGTTTATCCTGACCATCTCTCTGACCGAGTCACAAAGCTCGTCCACGGTGTATGGGATGTCAAGGAAGATCACTTTCGCGGAGTGGAAGAAACGAATCATGTGGTCCTTCAATCTGAAAATGGCCCTGCCTTCTTCCGTGTCGTAGACCCTAATTCCCTCGAATACTCCTCCTCCATAGTGGATGGCATGGGTCATTATGTGGACATTCGCGTCCTTCCAATCGACTACCTCACCGTCCATCCATATCTTCTCGGTAATCTCCATGGCTCTTCCTCCAGTTGGAATGGGATAATGCGAATTCTCATTTTTATACTATGGTCAGAGTGCGTTCACTGCCTCGATATACTTTTCGGGTTTCATTGAATCGATCAGCTTGACCACTTCTTGAATGCTTCCGATAAGGCGGACCTTGCCCTCCTCGTTTGCTACCAGCGCGTATGCCTCGTGCCTAGTCTCGTCCAATATGTCGACCTCTAGCACATCATGCAGTCGTTCCAATCTCTCCAGCGCCAGCTCTGCCTTGTCTCTTCCCAGGACGGTCAACACGATCCTGGCTTTTCCTTCAAGCTCGCACTTTCCGACAACAATGGTCTCTACGTTGATCTTCTTGCGGGTGAATTCTCCCATTACCCGCTGCATGACACCGAACTCGTCATTCACGATCATCGAAATTACCTGCATTCAGGATACCCCCTTCCAGGCACACTTGCCCTGTATGACCTTGGTCTCGGCTTGCCCCCTGATAGTCATGGGAAGGATCTGCTCCTCTGTGTCTATCCTGATATCGGCCAGGAACGGCTTGTCGGAGGTTATCCCCTCCTCGATTACCGAAGATAGGTCGGAAGGGTCGTCAACCCTCGCACCTTTGGCACCGAAGGCCTCTGCAAGCTTGACAAAGTCTGGGAAGGCCCCTAGCTGTTCAGCGAATAGTCTTCCGTCGTAAAATTGATTTTGAAGCTGCATGATCATCCCCAGCCTCTGGTTGTTAAGCAGGCATATGAATATCGGGATATCCTCTTTCACTGCGGTGACGATCTCCTGACACACCATCATTAAGCTGCCGTCTCCCGCAACATCAACGACCGCCCTGTCTGGAGCCGCTACCTTAGCGCCTATCGCCGCTGGAAGTCCAAATCCCATCGTCCCGAGCCCACCGGGTGTGATGAAACGCCTGTCTCCATCGCATCGCAGGAAGTGGGCTGCCCACATCTGGCACTGGCCAACTTCAGTGGTTATTATGGCATCATCCGGAAGGATTGTATTGAGTTCATGAATGACCTTCTGAGGCTTGATGGGACTATCCATGATGTTGAAGTCGCAGTTGCATCTCTCCTTCAACTCACCAACTCTGTTCGCCCAGGGTGTCGGTCCGGTTTTCTTTGCCATGGCCATTATCATTTGCCTGATTACAGTCCGCGCGTCGCCAGCTAAGGGTATCGTGGCCGTGACATTCTTGCCCAGTTCACCCGAGTCAATGTCCAGGTGAATGACCTTCGTCCTGCAGGAGGAAGGATCGCCAATCATCCTATCGCTAAACCTGGTGCCGATAGCGAGAAGGACATCGCACTCTTCCAGGGCCCAGTTGGCAACCCTTCGACCGTGCATTCCGACCATTCCCAGAACAAGCGGATGGTTCTCAGGTACAGCGCTCTTCCCCATAAGAGTGGTTACCACAGGGGACATGGTCATCTCCGCCAGTTCCATGACATCTTGACCGCATCCACACCAGATGCCACCTCCTCCGACAACAATCAGTGGACGTTCAGCCTTACGCAGTAGATTCACGGCATCGGGGAGCCTGCTAAGATCTTTCTTCATCCCGTTGGCCCTTAAGGGTTGCCTACCCGGAAGAGGGTCGATCTCAGCGTTCAATATGTCCTTGGGAAGGTCCACTTGAACGGGACCGTATCTGCCACTTCCAGCGATCTTGAATGCGCTCCTCAGATCATTCTCCAGGAGCTGGGGGTTCATTACCCTGAAGTTGTGCTTAGTGATTGGCATCATGAGGCTGAAGATGTCCGCTTCCTGAAAAGCGTCGTTCCCTATGATGGATGTGGGAACCTGTCCAGTAAGAGCAATAACGGGAGAGGAATCGAGGAAGGCTGTGGCTATTCCGGTGACCAGGTTGGTAGCTCCTGCCCCCGAGGTTGCCATGCAAACGGCGGGTCGCTTAGTTACTCTTGCATACCCATCAGCCATGTGTGCCGCACACTGCTCGTGGCGCACAAGCACATGCCGCATGTCGGACTCGGAAAGATGGTCATACAGCGGTAGCATGGCTCCCCCGGGGTAGCCGAACAGGACATTAACGCCCTCGTCCCGGAGAACATTCACAAGAATCTCAGCTCCTCTCATTCAAATTCCTCATAATCGCCTCTCGGGGGCCGACTCGAGGGAGTCGACCCTATCACACCAACAAAACCTGCACGCTAAGTAGCATAAGAATCGATTCAACATTGCGTGCAGGGGCGTTCATCAGTTTCCTTTAATGAGAAATTCGTACTTATAGGTTGGCCTATGTGAACAATGATATTGAAAAACAGTTTCAAAATGGACCAGAGCTCATACTAAGTGCTTGATTTTCAATAAATGACATTCTCCGCCAATGGAATGGGTATTTGGTTAAGATGAACGATGAATTCACGAACCACCTACTTAGGATAAGGTTTTTTATGGAATCTCTTATTAAGACAGTAATCCTTGCCACATTCGTCCTGGAAAATGAAATGAAGTATTGAAAGGAGAAATATCATGGAATATGCATCACAAGAAAAGCCTACAAGTATTGTGATGATCGGGACTTTGCCTCCTTTAAAGGGCATAAGCCCATACTGCCTGGAATTACTCAAGTCATTATCGAAAAAGATAAGAATCGATTTTATAGGTTTCAAATCTCTTTACCCCGAATTCCTTTATCCGGGGGGAACTAAATCTGAAGAAAGACCAATCGAAAATGATGATCCAAATTACAGAATACATAATGTCATCAAATATTACAATCCATTAAGTTGGGTAAGGGCGGGGCTCAAAGGGAATGGTGGTGTCCTACACGCCCAGTGGTGGGCACAACCACTTGCTCCCATTTTCATGACAATTTTTATTGTGTCAAAAATCCGGGGTAAAAGAATTGTGATTACCCTCCATAATGTGGAACCTCATGAAAATAGTAGATACTCAACCCTAATAACAAAATCGATTCTATCATTTGGCGATGAGTTCATAGTCCATAATGAAAGTAATAAGGAAGTTTTGTCTCAGTCATATCATTTGAATGGAAAGAAAATACATGTAATCCCTCATGGGATACTAAGAGCGAATAATTCTAAGACTTTATCAAGGGATGAAGCGAGAGAATCACTGAGATTGGGGAAAACGGACAAGGTTCTGCTCTTCTTCGGGAATATTAGAGATTACAAAGGATTGGATACACTTCTTGAAGCTGTGGGCATTCTGAAAAACGAGTTCACAAATCTGAAATTAATAATCGCAGGAAAACCTTGGGTCCAATGGGGGGTTTATAAAGAAATCATTGAGAGCACTGGAATAAGTCGCAATATTGTTGAGAAACTCGATTTCATTGAAATTGATGAGGTGAATGCCATTTTTACTGCAGTTGATCTTGTGGTTCTTCCATATAAGTATTTTGAAGCACAGAGCGGAGTTGGTACATTGGCCCTTTCTTTCAATAAACCAATTATAGTTACCGATGTTGGAGGCCTCCCCGATCTTGTTAAAGATGAAATGGCCATTGTCAAACCTAATGATCCACTGGATCTTGCTGAGAAAATATCAAATATACTTAAGGATGAACGATTGATAATGAAATTGAAAAAGGATACAAGGGAATTAGCCCAGGAATATGAATGGGAATCCATCGCTGAAAAGACTGTGCAGATATACACCAAATGATTTGGTCAAATTGCTGGTTGATATTTCGGTTATGTTTTTTCTGCATTGAAAAGAATTCACAAATGTGGATATTTAATTTCAAGGGAAATGATTTATGACAGAGGACAGTTCTGGATTCCCAAATGAAGTATGATAGAATAAATTCTAGTTAAACGGATGAAGATCGATGAGAATAATTCAGGTTTGCCATATCACCAAGGATGGGGGCGGGATAGAATCCTATGTAGAGAATCTATTGAAGAATCTCCCACTCAGAGGTTGCGAGGTATCCTTGATCGGATATGATCCAAACCCCATAAAAGATGGAAGTTATGAATATTATCCAATAGTGAAAAGAGAGAATAGATGGATGTATCTATTGAAATTGTACCTCAAATCGCCTTTCATAAAGATATTTAAGGAAGACATTCTCCACTTTCACCGATTAGATGATATGCTCCCCTTTTTAATCCTACACAAGAAAACACAAAAAGTATGTACACTTCATGGAAAGATATTGGAGAATGTCGAGTCGAAGCATTCGAGACCCGTTTCTTATATCTATGATATTGCAGAGAGAATTGCCTTGAGAAATCTAATTAAACAGAATACATTACTCATCGCGGTTGATGAAGGTACAAAGAACTACTACCTCAGCAAAGAGCCTGGGCTCGAAGAAAAAATTGTGGTAATTCCTGTTGGAGTCGATACGGACATGTTCAAGCCGATGAATAAGAAGAAAGCAAGGGAATCTAAGGGATTCTTCAACAATGATAAGATTGTTCTTTATATTGGTCGACTTGAAAAGGAGAAAGATATTGGTTTCCTTCTCCAAGCCTTTAATATTGTCCTTAAGAAGGAAAAAAACGCTAAGCTGGTAATTGTCGGAGAGGGTCGAGAAAAAGAAAAACTTAAAGGGGTTTCATCAGAGTTGGGAATAGAGAAAAATGTAGTATTCATGGGTAATATCCCTCATTCAAAAATACCCGAGATTATGAATAGTTCTGATGTTTTGGTCTTATGCTCCAAGTACGAAGGAAGTCCAACAATTGTGAAGGAAGCAATTTCTTGTGGAATCCCTGTGGTGTCCACAGATGTTGGGGACGTTTGGAAATTATTGCATAATAATGATCTGGGGGAAATAGTGAGGAAGGACGAATCTGATTATGCAAACGGGATTCTTAGGATCATTTCTGGTGATCGAATAGATAACAGTGCTTTCCAGAGTGTTAAAGAGAATTTGAGTATTGATCGAATGATAGATGAGATTCTGAAGAAGGCATATTCCTATGTGGCATCACAAAATGAATGAGAAACAAATCGTTGTCTTATCCGTTATTATTCTGTGGATCGCCTCTATTGTTTTACTGCTAATAGATCTGAAGAATCCGATTAGTGTGGTGATCCACTCAATCAACTTGATCTTCATTCCGGGCTTCCTGTTTCTCTTGGTTCTTAATAGGAAGCTGGATATGGAATTTCATGAACTTGTGATAATGGGGATAGCATTCAGTATATCTTTATTGATGATAATCACGATATTTTCCAGCTATTCGCCTACTGGAATATCGGATGGCATCACGGCGTTCATATTCATTTTGTTCGAGATACCATTGCTGTACTTGATCGGGAGAAAAGAAGCTGAGGTGAACCTTCCAAAATTCAAGATAAATGGTCCAGTTCTAGATATTATTATAATCGCCATTTTCGGAACACTCATTCTTTTTCCCTATATCTTACCATATGAATTCTTTGCCTGCTTGGACCCGTACGCAAACAAACCACTTGTTGAGGATATTTTGGCAGGTCTTAAACCGCTTGAATGGAGTGGCGGCATCTATAGCTCACTGTCCTTCAATGGTTTTTTCTATTTTCTTGCTTCTTTCACGCAATTCACGAGCATCTCTATCGATGAAATGACAAGATTTGGTGGCATATTCTTCTTTGTCTTGACTTCACTGGCGATATATGCTTTGACTTACAGGATTTCAGATAAGAGAAGTATCTCATTGCTCGCCACATTTCTCTACATGGTTTCTCCATATGTGGTAAAAAGGTTCACTATGACCATTCGGGAGAACCTTGCGATCTTCTTAGCCGTAGCAGTCATATTCTTAATCGCTTATATATGGTCAAAAGGAAGAGAAAAAGACTGGGCGATCCTTGCCATCCCTGGAATAGTACTTGCAGCAATCTTTGCCTCTCACACCCTTGCATTTATTATCGTAATTGCTATTATTGCAATAGCCATTCTTCAAGAACAATTCCATCGTATCAAACGATGGTACAATCATCATTTTGATAACCCTATGAATAGCCAGTATAATGGAAATGGGAGAAATATTACTTGGTATTTGATTGCGATTGTCCTGTTAAGCTTGCTATTTTCCTTCATCTATTTGATCACATTCTATAAGATGATCGCCTGGGAGATTTCAAACTTCCAGCAATACTTCGACATTTTTTGGATATGGAATTATACCCGACCTCCAAATTCAACTTTCTACATTAGAATAGATCATTTCCTTATAGCCCAGATCATCTTCGGATTCATCTTCGTTTCATATATGATAATAGGAATGATGAAGAAAAATATCTCGATCAAGAACAGCTATGTCAGATTCGTATTGATATGGTTCATCGTATGTGCAATTGCCATAATCGGATCAAGGATTGGTTTAATACCTTTGACTGAGGATAGAATCCTAATTTACCTATATTTACCTGTTTCAATAGCAGCTTCTTACGGCGTATTCATATTCTTCAACTATCTGAGGGGGTTGGGCAAAGAACTTCGTAAAATAATATCCATCTTAGTAATCTTGCTTATTATTGCACTTGGCGTTAGTTCTTCACAACAAGTATTCGTCTGGCATCCCATCACCGAACAGAATATTAATGATCTGAGTGAAATAGTTGAATCCCATCCTACGACCACAACAATGATCATAACCTATGGTAATGACAATGCACTAGCGAGGTACCTTGGATTTCCAAATGCCTGTTTTGATGAAGAATTCAAGAAAGAAATTGCATATTTGAATTCCACTGGGGAAATCATTGAAGAAACACATACAGAATATCCAAATGTAGACCTACTGATATTCTATTTCACTAAGGATTCGTATTATACATTTACGATGAATCAGTTTCCATTACTGGACATAATAGGTGAAGACATCTACCAATACTCCTATAGATCATATGTCGCTGAGATTTCAATAATTTGATGGAGATTAAATGACATTTGACTACAGGAATAATGTGACCGAATCGGAAAGATTGAGGGTACTTATTGTTGGAGGATTCATAGATTATCAGATACAACTAGCAAATTCACTAGTTAGCAATGGATGGGAAGTAGAGGTGGCGATCACTCGTAAGAGCATACCAGAAGATTATGAGAATTGCTATAATGATGGTATCAACATATATCCAATAGGACGAGGGAAGTCAAAACGCGATCCTTCCAACATATTTGCTCTGCTCGAATTCTGGTCAAAACTAAGAAAATTCAATCCTGATGTTGTTCATATGCAACTTGGAGGCACATTCACTGATTTCTCCCTCCTGCCAATGCTACGAATATATCCATTGGTGACAACATTTCATGATGTCAAGTTGCACAGGGGGGAGGCGTCCCTCAGAAGAAGGTTCTACCGGTATTGGCTTCGAAGGGCATCAGATCATATCTTTGTCCATGGAGATTTCTTAAAGAGCCAGATGATAAGCGAATATAATGTCAATCCAGATATCGTACATCCCATTGCATTTGGAGAACATGAGGTTGATCCATTCATAAGAAATGCAAATATCAACCAGGAAGAGGTCGACAATACTGTTCTATTTTTTGGCCGTATCTTTGAGTATAAAGGTTTAGATTATTTGATTAAAGCTGAACCTATGATTTCTGAGGAGGTTCCCGGTGTTAGATTCGTTATTGCTGGTGTGGGTGAGGATATCTCAAGATATCTGGACATGATGGTACATAGAGACAGGTTTGATGTTCGTAACTACCGAATATCATATGAAGAAGGTGCCAAGTTATTCCAGGAATGTAGTCTGGTAGTGCTTCCCTACATTGATGGCTCCCAAAGCGGTATCATACCAACGGCATATGCTTTCAAGAAACCTTTAGTAGCAACCTCAATAGGCGGTATTCCAGAGCTAATCGATGACGGCTCAACAGGCATTCTCGTTCCTCCTAAAGAAGTTGGCACTTTGGCAAGGGCTATTATCAAATTGCTAAGAGATAAGGAACTGAGGCAGAGCATGGGTGAGATGGGGTTCAGGAAGCTTAAAACGGACATGAGTTGGGAAAGAATAGCAGATAGAACGATTACAATATACAACCAAGCAATGACCCAGAGATAGGATAAAGATAAGTGGATAGGAATTCGAATGGTTTAATAGTGTTGAGTTGCTAAACCTAAAATGATAAAGACCTCCACTCCGACTACTTTTTCAAGGTTCAGATATTCTAGATTGTATTTCTCTTGTAGATATTCCAGCATTTGCAAGGAACCTTGGTCGTGAATGGATAGAACAAGATATACTGAGATATTCAAGTCCAATGATTGTATGATGATTTGATCAGTCTCTGATTCTCTTATATCACTAGGCACTCGAGGGAGATAGAAGATGTTTTGCCTCTCTGGGAATAATAACTTCCTTCCGTAAATGTCTGATATGAATATATCATCCACTCCAGTGGCGTTTAGAACATCGGCCTTGCCCTCAAGAATTATCTCTTCCTTATGATTGAGGTCTATCAAACCATAAGGCTGAAATAGGATCGCGATTGAAAATGACGCGACAATAAGCACGATCACTATGGCAATTGCGACTAGATGAACCCATTTTCGAAGGTGATTCTTCACCCATAGGAGGAGACCTATTACTCCTATTGGAAGAATCACATACAGGGGGAGCATATATCGAAGAAATGAAGAATGGAGATCCATTTGAAAGAATCCATAAGTGCTTGTATCCCTTCCATAGAACAGTATTAAACATACTGCCACTGAGACTACGAATAAAGGATAAGTCCTATATTTTGGACCCATCGTGTAAGAACCTACTATTGAGGGCACTAGTAAAGGAAATGCGAAGCTCGATCCAAGAAAATAAAGGGTAGACGTACCAATTGAATCTAGACTGAACCCCATGTTAAATATCCAGGGAACTCTGACTCCATTAGGATAGCCAGAATTTATAAGTGGCCAGGTGACTCCACACTGTCCACCAAGAAAAAGTGCGTCATTATAGAGCAGATAGTCCATCACCGGGTACAAGATGGCTATGACAAATAGTAGGGGAACGAGAAACTTCACATAAGACATCTTTTCACTTTTTTCGAAATAGAAGAGAATGAGAAACGGTATTGCCAGAATAATAGCATCTGGCCTTATAAAAACGGCTATTGATAACAGTAGGCCAGTTACGAAAAACCTCCTGTCGCTCCTAATTAGAAAAACCGAACATGTTGCAAGTAAGAAAAATGTTACCATGATTATATTGGAGAAATTATCCACAGACCATTTGGCGAATACTGGCATGGATAACAAGATGAATGCTCCAAATAACCCCCATTTCCTCGAATCGGTATATCCCTTGACCAAGAAAAATGTTGAAGCAACACATATTCCTCCAAAGAAACCGCTCACAAGGAAAAATGAATTATAACCAAAGATTGAGATGACTAACGCATAAAAAGAGATTTCACCTGGGAAAGTGTTCGTATATAATTCAGTAGGCGTTCTATAATTTCCATAAGGGGCAAACCCATACGTCTTATAATCTTCATTAACTGGATTATAAATATTGATACCTTGTCCGGAAGAAAGCAATTCCGCAGGGTATAAATCCGAAATTATATCCCCAGTATGAGTTGGGCTTGGAACTACAAAATACCAGAAAAAAGTGCAAGAGATTATGACTAAGAAGATAACAATGGATATATCGATGACAAGCTCTCTTCTTATCAAGATCTTATTCCACATTTTATCTAGATAACTTTGGAGGATTGGCTTTCTAAATACAGAAGCGAGGTCCTTGCTGATGCTGATTCGTCTCAGATACCCAATAGGGCGATCAAGGTTTTCAGCATAATCTTTGGCCCGATGAATAGATTCATCCATCATAATCGTACTCATGTCTAGGATTCGATTTTGAGGGCTATGGCTTTCAACCTTTTCATGATTGCCGTTAATATTTTGTAGATGTGTAATAAATAATCATATATAGATTAAAAAAGAGAATCTAATAACGCATATGATCATCTTCGAATAGATCTTGATCTCGTAGACTCTGACGGTCATAGACTATTGCGGTCGAATCTGGGAATAGTAGAAATAAGCAATGAAGAATCCTGAAAATGCCATTAGAACCAATACTAGCAAAGTATCTTTATCAGTAATCGACCAAATCAGAATGGCACCGAAGGCTGCGGCGCCAATAATCATTAGAAGATCCTTTCGATTCAACTTATCATTGAATTCTTTGTTTTCGTGGGAATAAAAGCCAAGAATCGTGATAACGACTATTACCATGGATGAGACAAGAATGGAAGTCTCATCAAATGCCTCGTTAAATACGGTTGTGTTGAGTACTGAAATGAATAATAATCCCAAAACAACAAAGATCAACAGAACTTGGAAGGCTTTAGCAATTATTCCTAAAATCAATGAACTATGGTAGGAATCTCTATTACTATGGATATATTCAGATGATAGAAATGTGAAATCATCATCTCTTTCCCTGGATTGGCTATTCGAATCCCACCTTCTTGAGATAGTAAAGCCTCCAAATGCTATCTAGGCTTTGTGATACCAAGGGGAGATATCAATGTTTTCTTGTAATTTCATCTGGAGGAAATTACCACCGTAACGGAGCCATGAAATTATTTTATTATTAAATTGATGGCATTAAGAATAACACTAGAGCAATTAATGCAGAATATCCCAAGCAATAGAATCACCGAAATATATATCGGCTATTTTGTCAATCGCCCAGCAGATAGAACGGCAGAAAACACCTGGTTTTATCATGAGAACTATTGCATTAATACCCGCATATAATGAAGAAAGAAACATCGAAAATATCATAACTCAAACCAAGAAATTTGTTGATCACATTCTTGTCATAGATGATGGAAGTACAGATAGAACTAGAGAACTGGCGAAAAAAGCAGGAGCTGAGGTCTTCTCTCATAAGAAGAATCAGGGCCTAGGAGTCACCATTCGAACTGGGTATTTACTGGCCTTAGATATGAAATATGATATAGTTGTGCAGATTGATGCTGATGGACAATATACCCCAAATGAGATCCCGGCTTTGGTAAGGCCAATCATTGAAGATGAAGCCGATATGGTTCTTGGAAGTAGGCTCGAGAATCTAATGTATGAAATGCCCAGAATCAAGAAGATTGGAAACAGAGCGTTTACCTGGGTTCTAAGGAAAATGACACATGAGGATATCAAGGATGGACAGACGGGTTTTAGAGCCTTAAGACGAGAAGTTCTTGAAACGGCTTTACCCAGCAGTAAATTCTCGTATACTCAGGAAATGATAATCAGAGTGGCAAAGGAAGGGTGGAGGATTAAGAGTGTTCCAATTCACTTCTACCCCCGTTACGATGGAAAATCCAGACTTTTTGGATCGTCGATCGCATTTGCCGTCAAGGGATGGGTGATCATCTTGCGAACGTTGAGGGATTATCACCCCCTTTCTTTCTTCGGATTCCCTGGTTTATTATTGGGCATATCAGGCTTCATAGTTTGTCTTTATGTCCTAGCTATGTACATTACAACTGGTTTAGTTTCACCCAGGATGCCCACCCTCATCCTTGGAGTATTACTCCTGCTTTCAGGGATACAACTCTTTTTTGCAGGTATGACTGCCGATATGATAAAAACACATCCGCCGAATGGAGCCAACTGGAAGAAACCTCCTGGGAGTTATTGATATACCTTTCCAGATATCGGTAGGAGGACACAAAAATGATAAATACCCACAACAAATTGTGTTCAATGGGGATGCAAAGCATTGGAAGATAGCGATACGCACAGATTCACGATCGTCCTCCCCACTCTAAACGAAGGGGCAACAA